>CAXEUS010000166.1:0-2866 GCA_963999385.1 uncultured Candidatus Poseidoniales archaeon
TGGAACACCCTGAACGATGTCAACGATCTTGACGCGGATCGGATCAATCGCCCAGAACGACCAATCCCCTCCGGCAGCATCACGCAGGACGCGGCCCGACGATACGGGTTGCTGATGATGTGTGTCTCTGTCGCAGCCCTTGTTGGAATCATCATCCATGCCGAGCGAACATTCGATGGTATGATTTGGTGGGACTCAATCGTAATCTGGCTACTGGCATTATTCCTGTTCACATCCTACGAGTATGACGGGCTTCCGTTCACTCCTTGCCTCAAACGTCAAGGGTTCAAGGGTAATCTTGCAATCTCAGTACTCGTATCCGTCCTGCTCGTGTTCGGGGCGGCAGCGGTGGGCGAAGGACTGGAACCACTTCCATGGGTGGTTGCCCTGGCCGCGCTTTCAATCAACACAGCTCGCGAGATTGTCAAGGATGTCCAAGATCTCGCTGGAGATGCAGACCGTACCACCCTCCCGATGCACATAGGACCGCAACAGGCGCGTACATTCGCATGGGGATGTTCGTTGGCTGGAATGATTCTCCTAGTCCTGCCATATGGTGTTGAGATGCTTCCCAAAGGAGCGGTAATCCTCCAACTTCCTGCTCTAATTTCATTGATTCTGGCTAAACCGAAACTCGTCAATGGAGAGGACGCCAGAGCCTCACTGAACCTCAAAGGGGCGCTGTTCCTCGGGTTACTGGGATTCATTGCCAGCGTGCTGCTGTCTGACTTCTTCTGATGCCTTAATCGATTTCCATCAACTCTGAGTAGGTCTCCCATGCAGAGCGGTCACACATCAGTGTGAGAATCGACATCTGTGTCCACATCCGGTTCTCAGCCTGATCGAAAACGATGCTGTTGGGTGAATCAATCACCTCGTCTGTAACCTCTTCACCTCGATGAGCGGGTAAACAGTGCATGAATACCCAGTCATCGGCGGCGTTCTCCACTAGTTCAGTGTTCACCTGAAAACCGTCGAAATCATCCAATTTTCTCTCTAGGTGCTCCTCACCCATCGAAACAAATACGTCAGTGTAGATGACATTCGCGCCGCGAACAGCCTCTAGAGGATCATTCGTCCCAGATACCTTCGATGAGTTGGATAACGCCAGTGCGCTTGCCCGCTCGACAACACTCTTCGACGGCTCGTAGCCTACTGGGGTCGCCCATGTGATGTCACAGCCGAGGATTGCTGCAGCGAGCATCAAATCGTGCAGCACGTTGTTCCCATCGCCGATATACGCAATCTTCACCTCTTCGAGATTATCGAATTTCTCCATCACCGTCATCATATCAGCAGCAGCCTGGCACGGGTGATGTTTGTCTGAGAGGGCGTTGATAACCGGAACATCGGAGTGTGCTGCCAACTCTTCGACATCAGCATGAGAGAAGCAGCGGTAAGTCATGGCCCCTAGGTATCGAGAAAGAACCCGCGCAGTATCTCCAACAGATTCGCTGCCACCAAGTTGGATGTCGTCCTTCAACAGAGTTAGAGCATGACCTCCCAGCCTGCTGATTCCAACCTCGAATGAAACACGTGTGCGCGTACTGGGCTTCTCGTAGATTGAGCCAATCGTGATGCCATCGAGTGGGGTGAATTCAGGAGCTATATCCGGGTCACGCTTGAAAGTAATCGCCCATTGTAGCACCTCTCTCAACTCATCTGCGATATCGTCAATCGCCAACAGGTGAGCCATCGCCTCACGCCTCCCAGTCATCCTGTTCATGCTCTATATCTGCCGCAAATCCATCGCGCGTATCGGCCATCCCACCGAACAGATTCTGCGCGAACGACAGGATATCAGCCAGTCCTTCCTCTTCCTCACTCGATAATGGAATCAATCCAGGCTGTATCTGCGCGTGCTGCATCATGCGCAGTTGGCCGATGGCGAACTCGACGCGCTGTCCTGCTGCTGCATCGTCAGAAAGACGCTTTGCTGATTCTTCGAACAGGGCTGCCTCGAGTACATCGAGGCGCTCTCCCCATTCAAGTACGCGTTCCAAATCATCAGGTTCGAGCAGGTCGGCCTTGGACAGGAAATTACCAGTAGGCAGTCCGAGACGGAAATGGACGATGTTTGACAGCAGCATCTGAGACACGAATCCCGAAGCGGAGCGCGACAGCATTGGGTCGAACAGGAATATCAGGGCCGATTGGCCACGGCCGAGAACCTCGACCATATGGTTCGACGCCTCACGGAACGCGAACAACTCGACTTGCCCGGGCGTGTCGATGACCAGAAGGTCCCCCGACAGGCCTTCCAGTTCGTCATGGATGTCATATGCCTGCGCGGCTACTAGGTCTGCAGCGAGAATCTGGGCCCCGTTAGGACCCAAGTCGTACTCATCCATCACTTCGGAGAGAGAAACCAAATCACGCACATCGAACTCCGCATCGTAATGCACTCTTTCGGCTCCCGGATCAAGATTCACTGCCAGTGCGTCCACCTCGAGGAAGCGGGACCAGCGTTGGAATGCAGTCACTAGAGTACTCTTGCCAGCACCAGCGGTACCGACCACGAACAGGACGGGGGGATTGGTGCCATCTCCCCCAGCCATAGGGCAGAGGCGGACAGCCACTCCTCATCAAGGATTCGACCTCACAGATGATAATGCGCTGAAGGGTATGCAATCGCGTGCAACAGTGCGATATGTGGCAACGGTTATAGAAGCAGCCTCGCTGCAATGAACGCCTTTGTCAAGGAGGAATCAAGATGAGTGAAGATGGAACAGATAGCCCCCCGCCACCGCCCGGAATGGATGCGCCACCGCCACCACCCCCTGGAATGGATGATGCGCCACCGCCACCACCCGGTATGGACGCACCTCCGCCACCTCCACCTGCAATGGATACATCTCCACCCCCA
>CAXEUS010000167.1:0-3360 GCA_963999385.1 uncultured Candidatus Poseidoniales archaeon
TCATTCGGCGTCTATGAGTTCCTGGGGTTGTCGAAGTCCGCCGCCATGGATTCCTACGGCCTTGATGATGCGCAGTACGATGCAATCTTTGCTTGGGCAGACGGATGGATGAGTGGTTCCACAGAGTTCCCGATGGTGCTCAGGGACGGCTCCGGGTCGCTCAACGCATCATCATTCGTGGCGACCGCATTCGGTAATGAGGACCCGCTCAACGGTGGGTTTCTCACCGCCAGCCTGAACGTCGGAGGTATCTGGGGTTCTGGCGCGTTGAAGTGGTTCGGGTCCACAGGAAACGTTGCACTCACAGCAGAGCAGGGTCACAACATCCTCTACGGTCCTCTGGCGATCACCGGGGAAGCCGCCACGATGTTCCTCTATGGGGAGACCACGGGCGAGACACCGCCGCTCGATTTGGAGAGGTTGGAGCTCACAGCAGATGGTGAAGTGATGCCATGGGACACCTCCTTGGTGGCCACTCTCTACGGAATCGACGACAACGCGGCCGCCTCGCTGCGCTACTTCATGTACGCTCTGATGTTCGGTACACAGGTACCTCTGACTCTCGAATCGTTGTACGGAGAGGATGCGACCGGCTATCCCGGAGCGACCAAGTGGGTGACGCACACGGTGGACCAGTGGCTGTTCGGATGGCGCGACCCACTAATCGCACAACTCGAGGGAGATGTGGATGATGTTTCTCTGGGATGGCAGTCGCTGGAGTCGAACGAGACCTACTACGGTTCAAACGGAGTGGTCAACGGTAACGGGACGACCTACAAGATCTGCACAGGTGAGAATGATGCTTGTGACCGGGGAGAGTACCTCGAACAGGACGGCTCGGCGCAACTGTTCTGGCGCGACGACGAGATGGCTGAGGCGAGTTTCGGCAGGCTCACACCGATATCACTGGCAGGCACCACTGGCGGCTTCATCACGGGGGATGGAGACAAGGTGAATCTGGGTGACTACGCGGTCGTTGACATCGTCAAGACCGGAGAAGGAGATTACCACGGAGTGCCGACGCACACCTACCGAGCGGTCGCGGACGCGCCAGCCTACAACATCCAGGCGAAATTGGTTAACTCCAGGTCATTGCTCGACATATTCCCCGGTGCGGTCCCCATCTATTTCGGTGGTGAGGTGAACTTTGAGGTCGAGCCGACTTCGAATCTGATCATCAAGGGCGGCTCAACCAGTCGCTTCTACGTCGACACGCGCCCGATGCCCGTGCAGGCGAGCACACCTGCTGTTCTGGACGACCTCACAGCGATATTCGAGATTCAGACGAGCGGTGAGGCTGGCGAGGAGAACGCAGCTCAGATGCAGTCACAGATTGTTCACAACCAGCAGTCGTTCACCTACTGGACCAATTTCGACCACTGGGCCGACTGGGTGACCGTCATCATCTATCTGCTCGGTATCAGTTCAATCACTGCGGGCAGCATCATGCTCACGCGCGGTGGGGATCATGCACATCCCGACCTCGATTTGGAGCCGGACATCACGTTCGCAGAGGCCGGCGGTATCGACTCAAACTATGGAGATATTCACGGCAGCAGTAGAGTTGACGATATGGATACGCAGTGAGCAAATAGTGCGTGTTGAAATTACTTTGAAAAGGTCTCTATCCAGCCGTTTAGAATCGAATGGCTCAATGCAATGTTAATACCGTTGTCGCGTATAGGCGCGACGCCCCTTGGGGGTAGTGAGGACTAAAAATGAAGAATGAAATGAAGAATGAGCAGGCAGTGAGCCCGGTCATCGCAACCATCCTGATGGTGGCGATTACCGTCGTGCTGGCGGGTGTGCTGTACGTGTGGGCCAACAACTTGGCCGCTGAGGGAACAGACACCTCGATGCACACGCTGAACACCTACAGTGCTGATGACGCCTTTGGCGACGCCAGTGGCGGCACTGGTGACAACCTGATTAAGCTGCAGATGACTGGAAAGGACACGCTGAGTTGGACCTTCGCGAGGGTGCAACTATCTGTGGGCGACAACGTCTACAAGTGCAGTGTGAGCGGGGGAGACCCATGCTCGATCGACCAACAGGGTGGCGACACCGCCAGCTCCTGGGAGCCGGGCGAGTACATCATCCTGGCAGAGAACGGTGCCGACATTTGCACCGACAGTGGCTGTGACGTTGGTATCTCGATTACCTACAACGGTAACACCGTGGCCGGCGCTGGTTCGACCATCGTTAACTGAACAGGCCCAGCCTGACATCACAACACAGAGAATGCGAACGGGCTTCTCAGGGGCGCAACCGGCGCCCCTGAGTTGCTCCACAATATCTTGAGTCATCCTAGAGGGTCGCTGTTCCACCGAGTAGCAGCGGCGGCAGTGGTTCCAGTGGCCCTCTCATTGCGGGTCCTTGGGCCATCGTAGCGAAGATTCCGACGTCAGCGAGGTTGTTCGAGAGCCCGAACCAGACCCGTCCCTCGTGGTCTACGATGACGTCGATGAAGTCGCCGAAGCCGCCGCAGCGGTTGTAGCCGCAACCCTCAGTGGTATCCAGCGGGTCATTCATTCCGTTCACCTGCACGGTGGTAATCAACGGCTGCTCGGCGAAGGCGTCGGTGATCACGGACAGGTAGCCGTTCCAGATACCGCCACCGGTTGTTCCGACGTAGCCCAGAGCAACTCTTCCAGCAGCTCCCGAAGTAATCGCGGGGAATCCACTCCCCTCAAGTCCGTTTGGCGGAGCAATCATGAGTGGGTCACTCCATGTGCCCCCCTCATCCTGTGAGTTGGAGTAGTAGGGCATGTTGTCCAGCCCCATCCACATCGCGTGGACATTGTTCCCTTCATCCACCGAGACCTGCGCCTCTTCGAAATTCCAAGTGTCAGCAGTTCCAGATTCCTCGGTCGGCAGAGGGTGTTCTGTCCAGGTGAAGCCACCATTGGTACTTCGATAAATGGAGTATCCATCGCCACTGCATCCAATGTTGCCGCGGTAGAAGTTTCCATCCCCCCCTCCCTCGATGTGAGCGCTAAGTCCACCACTGCTACAACCTAGTGGTGCGCCAGGCACCTCGGGGCTCCATGTGTTTCCTCCATCAAAGCTGGTCGAGCAGAGTGGCGCCTCCCAGTTCCCATTGATGCAGAACACCCAGGTCGTCGCGTGCAGCGCTGCCGGATAAGGAGAGGAAGCAATGGTCTGATGGTCTTGAACCGAATACGAGGTCGCCGGGGTCGGAAGCGACCATGAGGCGCCTTCGTTGTCTGACCATTCGACAGTCATTCCCAGAAGTGCGTGCATGTCGAACTTCATGATTCGGTCAGTCCACTGGTCAACGTAGACATAGGGGTCGTTGCTGTTGGGCACCGGTAGCAGCGGGTCGTAGGAGTTCGCACA
>CAXEUS010000168.1:0-5594 GCA_963999385.1 uncultured Candidatus Poseidoniales archaeon
ACTCGCTCGGCCTCCATGAAGCCGTCGCCGAATACTCCCGAAACAGGAAGTTCGCCAAGTAGGTAGGTGAAAAATCGATGAGTGGGGGTTACACGAAGGGGTGGATAACCTACTCTCAGTGGGCTCGGAATCTGACTTCTACTTCTACCACAAGACGGCGTGACGCTGATGGGCTGCGCCCCTTTGGGTTATTCGATGGCGCCACGCCCACTCTGGTCCTCCGCTCTTCGCCACCACTGGAAGGGGGTGGATTGTGAAGAGTGGTTGAATGTTCTCGATGGCTTTGAGGACAACTTCGGAAGGGCGCTTCTCTGGGCGGTCGATGTGCCAGGGAGGATTTGTGTATTGGGTGAACATTCAGACTATGTCCCTTACATCGGGGCGAAGATTGTCACCTTCGCTTCGGCAGAACAGCGAATGCGTGCGCTGGTAGCGCCTCGTGAGGATGGAGTGGTACGAATAGGGAGTTCATTGAGAGGTTGTGAGGTAACAGAGTTCACACTCGAGGAGGAGGATTTTGAGGGTGAGTGGTTGAATGTCCTCGATGAGCGAGGGGCACCAGAGCAGCACTGGTCGAACTATGTGCGCGGGGCGGTAGCTCACACACTGAAACTGCATGAACTCAAGTACGGTTTCGACATGTTCCTCGACTCTACGATTCCACCCGCCTCCGGAACTTCTTCCTCATCTGCACTAACTACCTGTGGAATGATTGCAATTCACCTAGCTAACGGCTTGTGTTGGAGTCGTGAAAGCATTGCTAGAGAAGGGGGCGGAGCGGAATGGTATGTCGGTACTCGTGGTGGCATGATGGATCACGCGACGATGGCCTACGCAGAGAAGGGGATGATGCTAGGACTTCAATTCAGGCCGTTTCAGGCAGCATCACTACGGGGAGAGGTGCTGGGGTGTAAGTGGTACAGTGTCTTCACCCATCCTGCTGACAAGGGTGGTCCGATGATGGACGCCTTCAACGAGCTCGCACTAGTTCAACAATCTATTATCCCCCGAATCATGGAGAATCGGGTGTTCGAGCACCCCCGAGACCACTTCGATTGGGAGAATGTGGTAGAACTCATCGACGAAACTGTCGAATCTGCGCGCTTTGGTAGAATTCGAGTCAAAGACCGCTTCCGATATGTGATGAGGGAGTACAGTCGAGTGGTTGACTTCTGTAATGCCTTGGAAGATAATAATGTCGAGAGCATGTCAAACATGCTCGAGGAGGCATGGATTGACACCCGTGACCTGTTGGGAACCCATACACAGGAGATGGAAGATGAGGCGGTCCGCCTTCGTGCGATTCCTGGCGTACTGGGAGTTAAGGTGCTGGGTGCCGGCTTTGGTGGTAATCTATTGGTACTCGCGGGTGAAGATGCTGAGCTCGGTGATGATGCTGTAGAGCATACTCTAGGGGATGGTCTGGGAATCCTAGAACTCGAATCTGACTCTCCTCTGAACCCTAGGTGCGCCGCAATACTATTGTGTGGTGGAAAGGGGAGTCGTATGGCTAGTCAAGGAATCGATGTCCACAAGCCGCTGATTCCAGTCGATGGGGTGCCCTCCCTGCTGCGCGTGTTAGATCAGTTGATGGAGTGTGGAGTAGGGTTCGATTGCACTCTTGTCGTAGTCCCAAATGAGAGGGTTGGTGAATACGAGGATGTGCTATCGGGCCGAGATTGTAAGGTGGTAGTACAACACAATCCTCTGGGAACAGGTGATGCTGTTAATTGCGCTCTCAACCACCTCCCAGATGGTATAGAGCATGTCTATGTCTCATTTGGTACTCAACCATTAGTGCAGAACGGAACCGTTCGCGCGTCCCTTGAACACCAAATTAAGAATAATCTGGGTTTCACTCTTCCAACTACCATCACCACTGACCCGTACGCTCCTCTAGTCCGCGATGCTGCCGGGCGCGTGGCAGACTCTGTGGAAACTCACTTAGAAGGGGTGGAAAAGCCGGAAGTGGGTGAGGCTAATGTTGGCGCATATTGGGTCACAATAGAGGCTCTGAACTCGGTATTGACGCCGCTGGTGGCGTCGAAGTGGAACGGAAAGAGATACGACACCCCTTCGGGTGAACTTGGGTTCCCTAACGAGATGGTGCGAGCCTGTCTGAAAACTGGAGTCGGTGTCGACGGTATTCCGTGCGCCGAGCCCAGTGAGATGGTTGGAATCAAGAGAATCGAAGATGTTGCCATCGTCGAGAATCATTACGAGATGAGGGGGCGCTGGGATGCTGGCGGTCAGAGTAGTGAATGATAAATCGCTAGAAGTTGATCTCTGATGGTCGCCTTTGAGTAACGCTCTTCGATACCTGCACGCATCTCTGCTCCATCCCACTCACGGGTCCTAACCTCTTGCATCGCGGCGGCCAAGCCATCAGAGTCATCGACTTCGACAAGAAGCCCGTCCTGTTCGCGAACAATGTCATTTGGCCCGCCACAACGGGTGGCGATTACAGGTCTCCCTGATGCCAGGGCTTCAACTAATACGATTCCGAAGGTCTCGTAGCGACTAGGGTGAACAAAAGCGTCGATATCTTGGAAGAATGAGGCTGCATCTCCTCTGGGAACCTCACCCAAGAATGTCACTCTGTCAGAGATTTTTAGTTGGGAGCAGAGTGATTCTAAACGACCTCTGTAGGGGCCGTCGCCCCCTAGCGATAATTTCCCATCAGATAGAGTGGAAAAGGCACGTAACAAGGTGTCATGCCCCTTGTCAGCGACCATATTGGCCATGTAACCCCAGTGAAACTCCTCACCCGTGGGCCTAGACTCAGTTAGGGGGAATTTAGCCGTGTCAATCATATTAGGAACGAGGGTGAAGGAATCACTCGGAATCCCCAGGATCTTGTCAAGGTCTTCAGCTAGTGAGTTGCTCACCGACAACAACCGGTTGGCTGCAGCGAGGGTGATAGTTGCAGTTTTGCACTCACGCGGGCCGGCGATTCCTCTGGCAAAGATGCTGGCGCCTACGGTTGTCACCCAGGGAATGCCTTCCCTCTCAGCAATGACGTGGGCCAAAACCGCGCCCCACATCGTGCACTTGGCGTGTATGATGTCCGGCTTACCGTTCGCTTCGACATATGCATCATACATCTTGAGAGCTAAATTCTGTCGTTGACGGACTGAGTTGCGGTAAAAAAGTGGGATTCTTTGCAACGGTCCCGGCTGGTACAGCCTCTGTGTTGCTCGAATTACAGTCAGACCATTCTCCTCACTAACGCGGACGCCATGTCTGGGGCCGCTCAACCACCCCTTGGAAGGTAGGTCGTGGAAGCGTGCATAGAGGACTCCGGCCTTGTGACCCGCCTCGACAAACATCTCAGCCTGTTCTCTGAAGAAGGTGCCGAGGAGAGGGGTGTCCTCACTAGGGTACCATGAGGGGATGAAGAGGATGTGCAGTCGGTCCAAGCCCATTCACCTTGGCCACGCTCAGGCCCAAGCGGTCATCACCGTTGTGGAGGAGTTGCTCACTCTTCTTCGGAACTAGAATCGTCGGGGGCAGTCGCCACAGGTGGTGGAACCTCCTTGGCACGGAAGTGAGCGATGACTGCTGCTGCGGAGGAGGCGGTCGGATCAATCTCGGAGATGCTTTCGATATTGATGAAGCGGCGAGACACCCTGTGCCTGCTTCCCATTGAGGAAAGTACTCGATGTCTGGCGTCATCCTCATTCTCAGCGACTATGTCGCTAGTGAACGACTGGATGGTTCGGCCGTTAGGGAAGCGCCCGACTACTCGATATGCTTGCATCGGCCCGGCGACCGAGGGTTCTGCCTTAAACGCGATGGGATACACTTGGACGAGACGCCGCAACCAACATGGGTGCGAGCGCGCTGAGCGGAGTGTGGAATCGCGGCGCTCGTGGCTGATGTCGGCTTTTCTCCCACTGCTCCTCTTTGGTGCCCCGTGGGGGGGCGCCCCTGATTTGCCCGCCACACCTGATGTCCCTGAGCTAGAATTGATTGGGGGTGTGTCGATTACCATCACCCTCGACACCCACTGGACCTCTGAATCATGGAACTCACTACGAGAATATGGTATCGAGCCACTCCGCCAACTCACACCAAACCGGGTGTTGGCATGGGACCTCGATGGGGTTCCAGATAGTGTGCATGGATGGAATGTGGCCGTCTACGAAGGTGGCGCTGAATATCGGGCTGCGTTGGAGCCGGGGCCGTTTACAGAACATCGTGTGGTGCTTGAGCCACGCCTACCACACGCTGTCCAGCAGCGGGTATTCAATGAGTTGTCCAATGCTGAACTCGTGCCCGAATGGATTCGGGTTCCCCTCTCAGAGAGTCCGCTTCCAGCCGCGCTGCTAATCGGTACAGATGGGCATTTTGAGTCGTGGTGGCCGTCCATTGAGTCAATGCCCGGAATCCAGTGGGTCGAACCCGTGTTGGAGACAAAGGGGCGTAACGATGTTGCCGCCTCAATCATGGAACATGGTGAGACGTTCGGACATCCTGCGTGGTTGTACGGTATCGATGGTTCGAATATCGTGATTGCCAGCGCTGATTCGGGTCTAGACCGCGACCACGCCTGCTTCCGCGACTTGAGTTGGCCGGATGAAAACAACAGCAACGCCAGTGGAATCCCGGGGGCGGGGCACCGGAAAATCGTACATGTGAACGAAAGTCTGGATGATTGGGATACCCCTGGTGATAATGACTACCGGCATGGGACGCATGTGGCTGGTTCGCTCGTCTGTCGTCACGTCAACGAAACCGCGGCTGAGGAACTAGGTGATTGGTTGAATGCCACGCCTGCAGAAGGGGCTGCCCTCTCACACGGCGCGCGCTTGCTGTTTCAAGATCTAGTGAACGACGAAGGTTGGGTTGTTCCCGGGCCTGGTGAACTGTTGTGGGAGGCTGCTGACAATGGCGCGGTGATTCATTCAGATTCCTGGGGGGATGACACTGCTGCCTACACTCTGCGCACACACGATTTCGACGCTTGGGCGATGCAGGTTCCGTGGAGTTTAGCATTGATTGCTCCTGGGAACACTGGTGGTGAAGTACTCGAGCCGGCCAACGGACTGAACGTCGTCTCTGTCGGAGTGGCCGCCAAGGATGGTTCCCCAGACCTCTGGTCGCAATCACCTTCCGACCCCACTGAGCAGGGGCGCCAAGGTGTGCTAGTCGCCGCACCCGGGCGTTCAATCATCTCAGCCAGTGCAGATGGTCTGCACGAATCTTGGAACGATGGTGTGCGCTCGAGTACTGGTTCCTCTATGGCCACCCCACAGGCAGCTGCGTTCAGCGCACTGTTACAGCAACTAGTGGAAGAAGGGTGGCTGACTGGAGTAAATGATAACCTGACGAATTTCTCAACTGTTGGGCTACGTCCTGGTTGGGCCGACCAGTTACAGACAAACCTCAGTGATGGTAACCTTTCACTCGGTGAAGGATTCACTCCGTCTGGATCACTTCTGCGCGCGCTGTTGGCGCTTTCGGCCGAGCCGCTCGATGGCGGAACGCACGGTGGTGATAATCTCAGTGTGGGGCCTGATGACCTGCAAGGATGGGGGCGCCTTAATCTCTCTAGAATTGTCGATTTCGAAGCCCTAGAAGAGCGGCTCTCT
>CAXEUS010000169.1:0-2735 GCA_963999385.1 uncultured Candidatus Poseidoniales archaeon
CAGGAGGTTTATCCGAGGAGGATATTGAGAGGATAGAGGAGATTAGCCAGAGGAAAGACCTGTTCCAACTGCTGGCCGACAGCATCGCTCCGTCGATTTTTGCAACGGATGCCAGCAAGCTGATGATGGTGAAGCGCTCTCTGGTGCTGCAGTTGTTCGGTGGCGTCGCCAGACGTCAAGGGGACGGTAATCGTCTCCGCGGTGACATCCACATCCTGCTGATGGGTGACCCTGGTGTCGCCAAGAGCCAGTTACTCGACTTCATGGGCAGAGTGTCACCTCGCGGACGCTACGCGTCCGGTGGTGGTGTGTCCGGGGCCGGATTGACCGCCGCCGCGGTACGGGATACGTTCAGTGAGGGCAGATTCACTCTAGAAGCGGGTGTGCTCGTGCTTGCCGATCTAGGATTGGCAGCCATAGACGAACTTGACAAGATGAACAAAGAGGATCGCAGCAGGATGCACGAAGCGATGGAGCAGCAACGCATCCACGTATCGAAGGGTGGATTGAATGCATCCATGCCCACACGCTGCGCCGTTCTCGCAGCATCGAATCCGGAACATGGTCGCTTCACGCAGCGATACCAGTACGGAGGAGATATCACCCCCATGTTCGAAGAGGTAGATCTGCCTCCAGCGCTGATGTCACGCTTCGATGTCATCTGGCTGCTGCGCGACGATGCACGCGCGGAAGATGACCGTCGCATCGCCCACCATATCATCGAGAATCGTAGCGAAGGAGTAAGCGAACAACTGCTGGAGCGAGGCCAAGAGGTGGATCCGCGTAAGGTGGAGAAGGAGCAGCACATGAAGACGGACAGTACGGGCGCCGACCTGCTCACTATTCCGATGTTCCAGAAGTACGTCGCCTACGCCAAACGGCAGTTCCATCCTGTTCTGACGCCCCAGGCGAAGGAGCTGCTTCTCGATTACTACCTCGACACGCGTAGCAAAATCGGTCAGGACGATGACGGCTCAGTACCGGCGACACCGCGTGCGTTGGAGGCGTTGATTCGTCTCTCAGAGGCGAGTGCCCGCAGTAGATTGTCTCATGAAGCCGAGGCGAGAGATGCCGAACTCGCCATGGCGATTTACCGCAACTGGCGCTACGAATTGATGGGCGACGGCTTCGACGAGGGTGCGCTGTTGACAGGTCGCTCCGCAAGACGCCGAGGTGCTGACAGGGTTCTCCGAGATGTGATGAAGAAACTCTCTGAAGGCCGTATCGATGTCGATATTGTCGAGACCGACATTTTCAACGAGATGGCTGAGCAGAAATTCAGCCAAGAAGAGACAGAGCGAGCGCTACAGCAGTTGTCGCAGGTCGGCGAACTCTACAATCCATCCACCGATCGCTGGCGATTGGCCCGCTGAGCGCCGTCGCCGCTATGAAGCGCCTAGGCTTCCCACTGCATGATGACGAGCGCAGAACCGCCGGGCGATGTGGCCGACTCCGACAATCTGGATGCCGCTGCGCTCGGATTCATGTGCGGTCTCGAGATCCATCAGCAACTGGCCACCGGGAAGCTCCACTCGCGCCAACCAGGAGCACTCTATGACCACACCATCGACACGATTCCAGATACCTGGGGAAGGGTACAGCGACGCCTGCGAGCAGCCGAGGGCGAGGCTGGTGAAGTGGACATCGCCGCTCGCTTCGAGCAGCGCCGCAACCGCTCGTTCGTCTACGTGCAGTCACCCAACGCCGGCCTGATCGAACTTGACGAATCGCCCCCCGACGACCACGATGAGGATGCTGTGGACATCGCACTCACCGTCTCAGCGATGATGGCGATGAATCCGGTGCCGTTGCTGCAGGTGATGCGCAAGACGGTGGTCGACGGCTCGAACACAAGTGGCTTCCAGCGAACGACCATGATTGCCACCGGTGGCGCCATCGACACTGAATCTGGGGCTGTGGGAATCTCGCTTCTGTGTCTGGAGGAGGACTCGGCTCGCAAACTAGACGTGCACACTACTCGTCATGGAGAGCAGGTGGTCTACAACCTAGACCGGCTGGGCATTCCTCTAATCGAGATAGCCACCGAACCTGAGGTCACCACGCCCGCACACGCGAAGGAGACGGCCATCGCTCTGGGACAGGTCCTGCGTGACACCCGTAGGGTCAGGAGGGGACTCGGTAGCATCCGACAGGACCTGAACGTCAGCATCGCTTGTGGAGACCGGGTGGAAATCAAGGGCTGTCAGGACCTTGATTGGATTCCGCGCATCATCAGTCTCGAGATGGCACGCCAACTGCACCTATACCGACTCGCCAGTGACTTGCGCTCACATCTCAGCCTCCCTCCTCTTCCAGTCGACCGTCGTGAGGATGATTCAGAAACAGAGGCACAGGTAGCCGCTGCGGTGGCTGAATCTCTGCCGCTGGCTCCTGTTGATGTCAGTGACCTGTTCACCTCTACAGAAAGCGGCATGGTCTCCAATGCACTAGGGTCGGGTGATGTCGTTCTCGGTGTCAGATTGGCCGCCCTAGCAGGTCGGCTAGGCTCGAAGGATTTGGATGCCGGCGGCGCGCAACTCCCTCGCCTCGGTCGCGAATTGGCATCCGCCGCCCGCGCCGCTGGTGTGCGCGGTATCTTCCATTCCGATGAACTCCCGGCATACGGAATCACAGAAGATGAGATTTCGGCGGTATCTGACCGGTTGGGATGCTCGGAAGCGGATGCCTTCGCACTGTGCGCAGCACCCGAATGGCAGGCGGAACTGGCTCTCGAA
>CAXEUS010000170.1:0-4476 GCA_963999385.1 uncultured Candidatus Poseidoniales archaeon
ACATTGCTGCGCTCAAATCTGACGGCGAGGGTTGATGGAGGGGGCGCGCTCGGAGAAGGGCGTGGCGAAGGACTGGAAGCTGAAGCAGCGCAAACCGGTGCGGCAGAAGAAGATCCGCGGACTGCTCGAGCGACTGTGTGAGCCGATAGCGCTCGAATTCGACCTCATGGGCGCGTTCCTCGAACAGGCGGAGTTTGGGCCGTGGAGCCTACTGCTGGTGGACAAGCAGCCGCTCGCGTTCGAGGTCGTCTCAGAAGATGGCCCAGAAGGTGTTGACACGGAACGCGTCGCTTTTCCAACCCTGCGCGGCATCCTTGCCTGGCAGCCGGAACGAAAGTGGTGCTCGGTGGATCACGGTGCGATTCCGTTTTTGATGAACGGCGCCGACTGCATGGCGGCCGGCATCCACACCGTCTGTGAAAGCATCGAGGAAGGAGACCTCATCTGGATTAGGGACCAAGAGCATGGAAAACCACTGGCGGTGGGCTGGGCGCTGATGGCTGCCGATGAGATGGTCGCTGCGACCAATGGGAAAGCTGTGAACACCATCCACTGGATTGGCGACGAACTTTGGGAGCTGGAACTGTAGTGACGCGGAGCGGTGGGTTTGATGAATGAGCAGATGATAGGTTGGGGTATGAGAAAGAGTGTGCTGCCCGCCATCCTGATTGCGACCTGTCTACTGATTCCATTTGCCGCAGCAGCAGATCCAGGAGTCAATGTAGCCATCGACCTAAATGGGACTCCTATTTCCAGCATCACTACACCGCAGGTATCCAGCGATGGTGTCGATTTCACCATCGAGGTGGTGCTGACAGAGGAGGCGGCTGGGAACGGTACAGTCGTATTTTGGGAGGTGCAGCAATGCATCAACAGTGGCGTCTGTTATCCACCAGAAATGCTGGAGATGACCGAGAATGACGGTGTCTGGTCTTACACCATTCAACCGGTTACGACGCACACCTACATCAACTACGAAATCAATCTCGACTACTCAGACGGCAGTTCCGAGGTGTTTCCCGAAGGAGGTTTCATCTCGGGCGGTAAGATATGGTCGGATTGCTGGGTGTCCGGAACTGAATCAGGAGGAGACTGTGACGATGGCGAAGGAGGAATTCCTGGGCCTGGTCTGCTCATCGTAGTCGGTGGCTTGGCGCTGGCAGCAGTCGTCTCTCGACGTGACTGAGACACTCATTGTAGCACCCACGCGCGTGGGAAATGAACATGAGTCTCCCCGACTGAGCGCGTAGACACACCTAGGTGAGTCATGATGTCAGGAACAGTGACAAGGAAGCAAATATCCGAATTACGCAGCCAGTTCGCGCACGATCCAACAGCGAAGATAGTCCAGAATGCGGTAACTACCACGACCATCCAAGAGGTGGCACTCAACCGTGACGTAGTCGCCAACTCTGACTTCACCTTCTCGACCAAGTTGGATGACTGGAAAGCAACCAATCAGAAGGCGTCAGGTCGTTGTTGGCTGTTCGCCATGCTCAACCTGTTCCGCCAAGGAGCCTTGAAGAAGATGAAAATCAAGGATTTCGAATTCAGTCAGGCATACGTTCACTTCTGGGACAAATTCGAACGGGCCAACTGCAATCTCGAATCGGTGATAGCCATGGCTGACCGCCCAATCGACGACCGCACCCTCGGCTTCATCCTCGATTATCCCTCAGAGGACGGTGGTCAGTGGAACATGGCGGTCAACGTCATCCTCAAGCATGGCCTCGTTCCGAAATCGGCGTTCCCTGAATCACAATCCTCCTCTTCAACCCGCTGGATGAACGCCAACCTGCGCCACCTTGTGCGCGCCATCGCCGCGGAAATCAGGGGAATAATGGACAGTGGTGGGAGCGTTAAGCAGGCTCGAGAGCATAAGCAGATGCGCATGGCCGATGTGTGGAGGCTGCTGAACATCCATCTGGGCACACCACCCAAGCACTTCGATTGGCAGTGGCGAGACAAGGAGGGAGAGTTTCACCGGCGAGGACGGATGACACCGCACGAGTTCGTGAATGAGTTCGTGACGCTGCCGTTCAATGACTACGTCTGCCTTGTGCATGATCCGCGTAACCCTACTCTGCAGACATACACCGTAGACTTCCTCCAGAATGTCCACGGAGGCCCGCCTGTAACCTACCTCAACGTCGGCTGCGCCGAGATGAAAGAAATCACACAGAAGATTCTCGAGGATGGTGAATCCGTCTGGTTCGGCTGTGACACAGGGAAGCAGATGCATCGTAAACTCGGATTGTGGGATGCTGACCTCTACGAGTTCGAACAACTCTACGGATTCGAACTCGGCCTCGACAAGGAGGCGAGATTGAACTATCATCAGACTGCCATGACGCACGCCATGCTGTTCACCGGGGTCGATGTGACTGACAAGGGAGTCAGACGCTGGCGGGTGGAGAACTCTTGGGGCGAGAAGGACAGTGGAAAATCCGGATTCTACACAATGAATGATTCCTGGTTCGACGAGTACATGTTCGAAATCGCCGCAGCCAAGGAATATCTCTCTGACGAGATGCTCGCCGCGCTAGACTCCGAGCCGGTCGTGCTACCCGCTTGGGACCCGATGGGCTCGCTGGCGCGGTGCAACTGTTGATGCCCGAAGCCGCTCTCCCACGTACATGGGCGACGTAATCGACGACGAGCCGGGCTTTGTGCCGCTGGTCTTCCACGACATGCCTCCCGCGGAGATGCTGGAGCGAGCGCAGTCCTTCGCTTTCCATATGGAGCAGCGACGGACGACCCGTCACTTCTCCGACCGAGAGGTCCCTCGGGAACTGATTGAACTAGCAGTCCAGACGGCGGGTAGTGCACCTTCGGGGGCGCACATGCAGCCGTGGACATACGTGGCCGTGGCAAACCCGGCGCTGAAACAGCGAATTCGAGAAGCGGCTGAGGCTGAGGAGAAGCGATTCTACGAGGAGCGGATGCCCGCTGCGTGGGAGGAAGTCCTGACTCCTCTCGGGACTGATTACGTCAAGGAGCACATCACCGACGCACCCTGGATAGTCATCCTGTTCAGACACTCCAAGCGGTTACGCTCCAATGGAGAATGGGCACCTACCTACTATTCACAGGAGTCGTGCGGCATCTCAGCAGGGATGTTCATCACCGCCGTGCACAACATGGGATTGGTGACGCTGACACACACACCTTCGCCGATGAAGTTCCTCTCCGATGTGCTCGAACGACCAGAGCATGAGACAGCGATGCTTCTCATGCCTGTAGGATATCCCGCGGACGATGCCAAGGTTCCAGACATCCAGCGCAAGGCGCTCAAGGACATCCTCGTTCTCAAGGAATGAGAGACCAGTGTTCGCACAACCGCTCGACGAGACGACGGGCGCCGATTCCCCACTGGATGATGGACACACTGGCGTGGCTACGGTCGTCAGCCAATTCTCCTGAAGCAAGGCCGGGTTGATTCAGATCAGAAGGGACAAGCGGCAGGGGATCTTCTGTGGACTCAATGGACAGTACGAGGGTTTCATCAGCGCAAGTGGCGGTCATACAATCTCCAAGTTCAATCTGAGTAGAACTGAACTTGACATCACCATCACCTATCAGTGACCTGAGCATGCGCGCAAGGACATCCAGCATCTCAGTGGAGGTGCTCGCCTGTTCATCATCAGTGACATCGTCCTGCGGCCCATAAGAGTCGAGGAAAGGGAGGTCGGTATCATGCTGCTCCAGCAATTCCCCAAGTCCGCGACCCAAGCCCTTCTTCTTCTGGCTGGAGCCTTTCTTGTCGTCCCCGCTCACTCGTCCACCCCGTTGGCCAACTCCCAGCGCTCGGCGAGCGATGTTGCCAAGTGCAGATAGTCGCGACCCCCAGCACTGTCCGGAGCATGTACGTGGATTGGGATGCCATGACTCGGTGCCTCAGCGATGCGGATATTGCGTCTTACCGGCGGGTCAATCACGAGGGACGGGAAGGTCTCCTTGAGTTGAGAGGCTACCTGCGCGTTGAGCAACGTGGGGGCGTGCATAGTCAGCACCACTCCATCCACGCCAAGCCTCGGATTGAGGCGACGACGAACCTCCCTGATTGTGGAGGCAAGCAGTGCGAGCCCTTCGAGCGCGAAGTACTCTGTCTGCACAGGAATCAGTACGGCATCAGACGCTACTAGAGCGTTGATGGTCACCTGACCAAGGCTTGGAGGTGTGTCGATGAGCACTATGTCGTAATGTGGCAACAGCGGGGCGAGTCCTTCGGACAGTTTTCGTTCACGACCAAGTTGAGAAATCAACTCCTCCTCGACACCGACCAGTGAGCGGTCTCCCACAATCAGATGCAGATTCTCCACCGCGGTCGCATGCCGAGCGTTCACCGCTTCCTCCGGCTCTAGCAACAGGGTTCTGGTTCCAGCAGTAACTCGACTCTTGTCAATGCCCATTCCGGTGGCGCAATTTCCCTGCGCATCGCAATCAATCACCAGCACTCGATTGCCGAAAGTCGCC
>CAXEUS010000171.1:0-6118 GCA_963999385.1 uncultured Candidatus Poseidoniales archaeon
CGCTGCTCCTTGAAGCGGCGGCGCTCCGGTCGCTCCTTGTCGCTGCCGAACACATCCAAGCCAGCACGAATCAACGCCAGAGCGACAATCACCAGACCGAACATCATCTGTTCCGACTCGATGCCCTCTGAGATGACCAGAGACAGTGCCACCATGCCACCAGTGGCACCCATCAGGCCGCGGTAGCGCAATGCTTGGATGCCTCCGGACAACTGAACCCTCGAGAACTCAAAGGCGATGGCAGCCAGTGGGAGCAGCAGCAGGTCACCCAATTGCACCCAGCCGGTGTTGTCGAAGGCGCGGGTGCCGAGCAGCAGCAACGGGGGCCAGGCGATTGCCGCGGCAGCCCCGAGGCGTGAGCGGTGCCGCGGCCCGAAATCGACCAGGTCCTGCATCGCCAGCGCGCACAGCAACAGCACGATGGCAGGTCCGAGCAGGGGCATCAGCGGGACGGTGCTCTGCACACCCGGCCAGACGTACCAGGCGGCTGAGCTGACCAGCGCCAGTGCCGCCACGATTCCGAGCGTCTCAAGTTGCGAGCGGCGCTGTGCGAGTTCGGCCGCCAGCCGCGACTCGACATCCTCAACATCCGCCATCAGCCGGTCAGCCATGCCACCGCCCAATGAACCCGACGCCGTCACGGACCCTTGGGAAGATGGTCAGAAGGGTGCTTTCCCTTGACCCTTAGAGCCCCCGGCCAGCCATGCGCGCACGATGAACCAGAACAGACCACCTACGACTAGTATCCAGATGAGCAATCGCACGTTGTCCACCCATCCAGGAGTCGCAGTCAGGTCACTCTGAAACACTTGACTGCCGTTTGCGTCAGAAGAGGTGTCCGTCCAAGTGAGATTGACCTTGATGCGGCCACTCTCGAACTCCGAGACCTCCAGAGGATAGGTGGCATTGCCGTGTCCGTCGGCCGTGGCAACTGTACTCAAGATATCTTCAGCACAAACATCGCCGTAACAGATGGTGAACTTGGCAGAGTTAGCACCCGTGTTGACTACATTCACCTGCAGCACACCCGACTCACCGGGCACAGGGATTTCCTCCATCTCCACCGATGCGATGGACAGATTGGCCGCCTCTAATGGATGGACCACAGGGTTGGTGATCAACTCACGCAGATTCCTGCTGTCCGTACCTCCCGCCGTGTCGGCACATTGTACCCGCAGTTGGTGCTCACCCACATCGAGCGATGGTAGGTCGACGTAGCGTGCTGTCTCCCAGTCGGCGAACTCCACGACCACGATGTCATCGATTTCTATCGAGAAAATCAGGTCCTCAACTGCATCGATATCGTCGAACGTCTCGTTCAGGTCGAGTGAAAGTTGGCTGTCCGGGCGCGCTGGATTCTCCGCCCCATAAGGCAGCCCATCCACAAGCAGTTCAGCGGTGATGGTCGGGGCGACGGTGTCGTTCATCGTGATGTCCCAGTATCTCACGAAGGTGTTGCCAGCGCTGTCCTCGAGTTCCATGCTCAGGTTCCAGACCGTGAGGTTACGTTGCTTGTGGCGCTCATCGATCGGGTCGTGGGCCCAGTTGACATCGGTGCCCTGATTGAACTGGTCGTTGAAGAAGTGGTCTGAATGTGTCCACCCTTCGGATTTGTTGGAGTGCCAGGTCACTGTCACGAACTCTCCAGAGTCATCCTCCGGGAACGCCAGCGCAGAGAAATATGAGCCGGCGTTCAGATTGAATGAATCGAGCAAATGCATGTCGAAGAATGCAACATCACCCGGATTCACCCTGTCCTCGGTCCCGTTGACCAACGCTGTTGGAGGCGTGCCATCGACGTACCATTCGCCCTCCCACACACCTGACAGTCCTTGCCCGTCAGTACAGGTCAGGGTGGCGTTGAGGGTGGCACCCATCTCTACTCCGAGGTGCCGCGGGACGACGGTGAGCGTGTTTCCAACAGCAGAATGAACGAGAGTTCCGTTATGCCTGAGTTCCCAGAGATGATTGAGTTCTCCGAATCCTGAATCACTACACCCAGTGCCGTCGAAGGTGACATTGCGGTCGAAGGGTACTGAATCACCTGAATATGCATACAGGCTACCCTCGGCGACAGGAGGCTGATTCTCGCCCAGTGCTACGGAGATGGTGCCGGTCACCGGTGAGTTAGACCGCGTGATTGAGAACGACCAGGTCTCTCCTTCGAGCAACTGTTGCTGTGGACTGTAACGCACCTCCCAGTTGGAAGATAGGTCGACGTGCAGAGGGATGCCCTCGAGGGGATCCGCGCGCACGGGGAACCATAGCAGACGAACGCTCGACTGACCAGACCATCCTGTCAGGTTCCCGCTCTCAGACCATCCAAACGTTCCGCCAATGGCAGTGACTGGGCCTACCAGGCCATCCATCGCCAATCCCTGTGGATTCATCTCAGAATCGGGGTTGAACGGCGTCTCGTCGTATAGCAACCAATGACCACTATGCCACCAGCCGTTGTTCGAGAGCAGCATGGCCAGACTGGCGGCCTCGGATGCGGATACGGAACCGTCGCCATCGCCCATCCAGCGATCGACCTGTGTGCGCAGCCCGTCGACGCGGTCGGGCAGCAGTGCGGTACCGATATCGAGCGGCAGGGAGATGTTGGCACTCCAGGTGGCGTTCACCGGCTCGCCGCGCAATAGGTCATCCAGAAGGATGATGCTAGCATCTCCGGATACCTGCTCAGGTGCGCTGCCGGTTCCATTCAGCCATGTTGAGATGTCGTGCGTACCGTTGTCTCCCAGTGTGAGGACGGGCGCGCTGCGCTGTCCATCTATCACCGCCCAGAGGTTCCACTCGCCCTCGTCGGTGCGCGGCAAGAACAGGTCTATCTCGCTGGTCCAAGAAATCACTTCGCGCCAGCCTGAAGTACTGTGCTCAGCGAGTACAGTGCCACTCCCGTTGATATCGTCCGACCAACCGAATATTCGCATCGTCCCGTTCAGCGGAGCGGACAGGTTCGCTGAACCGTTCCAGTGCACGAGGCTAGCCCCTGCACTACCCTCTGCGAGCAGCCATCCGCTTCCACCCGAAGGAACAGCCAGTCCGGCGGCGCCGGTCTCGTTGGATATCGCGGTCAGTTCCTGTTGGTGCCCGTCCAGAGTTAGTTCCAGTTGTGCATCGGCGCCAGTCTGCAGATTGAGAGCCCCCGTGAGACTTGTCAGCACGATTGTCAAGCTGACGTCCTGGTCTGGGACGAGTTTCTC
This sequence comes from uncultured Candidatus Poseidoniales archaeon, assembly GCA_963999385.1. GTDB lineage: Archaea > Thermoplasmatota > Poseidoniia > Poseidoniales > Thalassarchaeaceae > JAKUTA01. The sequence goes on from CAXEUS010000171.1 coordinate 3,207, forward strand.
CAGTCCCCAGCCATCGGCATGAGTAGAATGAGTGACGTGCAGCCGTACCGGTCCCGGTGGAAGTCCACTGAACAGTTCGCGACTCCGAGCGGGCATGTCTGCCGGACCTAGGATTCGCACTCCGGTCACGCCGTCGAACATCTCTACGGTCGCGTTCTGTACTGGAGCTGAATTCTCGTCGGTGATGATCAGGTCGATTCCAGAGGACGGCGATGAAGAAGCGGTTGCCAGTACACTGGTAGTTGATGCAGTGGGATATGGGAGCGTGGAGGCTATGCTTGACATCAGCAGGAGCAGAGTGAGCAGGAGAACGGAACGGCGCATGTGCATCACTCACCCCTGTCATCGAACAGAACGATGGAACCCGTAGTGGACAGTTCAAGCGGTAACAATCGATTGTCAAGTTGGCTTGCGAGTCTCTGTTGCACACCCGCTGGAGTGTGACACAGGATGAAACCACCACCTCCGGCTCCGAGTAACTTGCCTCCGGTCACACCCAGTTCTCGCACGCGCGCATACAGTTCGTCTATGCCCGTGCTGGTGATGCCGCTCGCCATACCCTGCTTGAGTTGCCACCCCTCTTCAAGAAGTGTGCCAACGGTAGCGAAATTGCCGGCTTCCAGTGCCGTAGCAACCTCGTCCGCCATGTCTCGCATGCGCGTCAGTTGATCCATGCGCGCCTCCGTGTTCGCTACCTGTTCCACGAGTATATCGCCAGCCTGGCGCGTCTGCCCGGTGTATACAAGGCAGAAGGATTCGCGTATAGCATCTTGAACATCGTCGCTGAAAGAAAGTGGGTTGACAGTCACCGAATCATCAGGGTGGAATGTGATTCGATTCGCGCCACCGAACGCCGCTGCATACTGGTCCTGTTTACCGATGGTTCCACCGAGTACGTCTATCTCGATACGACACGCCTCCTCGGCAAGTTGCGTTGCATCAGGAGTTCGGCCAGCGAACGTGTGCAGGGCGTGGAGCAGACCGACGGTTACCGACGAGGAAGAGCCGAGGCCGGTTCCACGCGATGGTATGTCGGCAATTGTTGTGATCTCCACGCCGGAAGTGACACCTGTGATGCGCATCGCCTCGCGCACGAGTTCATGCTTCAATTCCTCGAAGTCATCGACTATCTCCATGTTCGAATAGGAGATGCGCACGCTGTCGTCGAAGCGGCGGTTGACTGTGACGTAGATGTGACGGGCCAGTGCCAGTGAGGTAACCGCCCCTCCCTGGGCGTGTTCGCGAAAGTAGGCATCAAGATCCGTCCCGCCGCCACAGAATGATACACGTAACGGTGTCCTCGTGATGAGCATCGGCCGCGCCACCCGCCAGCCATTCAAGAAAGCGACGGCCCTCCGTGACGGCCGTAAACAGCCCATTTTCACTCAGGGGAAGGCATATGAGAGCCGCGCGTGCCCCCGCCGTTGGCGAAAGGGATGTCGAAGGACCTCATCACCATGGATGACCTCAACGACGACGAGATAATCGGTCTGTTGGATGACGCCGCTCGCCTCGTTCCTGTGGCACGAGGAGAAGTTCATCTTCCGCTGCTCGAAGGCAAGTTGCTCGGAAACATGTTCTTCGAGCCTTCCACGCGTACACGCATGTCCTTTGAGACGGCGATGAAGCGCCTTGGTGGCAATGTGATCAACCTCGGAGCGCTGGCTTCTTCCAGCGTGTCGAAAGGTGAGACTCTCTACGACACGATGCGCATGGTCGACGGCTACTGCGACCTAGCTGTGCTACGCCACCCACGTCAGGGTGCCGCCCAGTATGCTGCAGATGCGTGTGACATCTCCATCGTCAATGCAGGAGATGGAGCCGGACATCATCCGACACAGACGCTGCTCGACCTGTTCACGATTCGACAGGCGCACGGTCGACTCGACCTCGATGTCACACTCGTGGGGGACCTGCGCTACGGACGCACCGTGCACTCACTGTCGCACGCTCTGGCACGCTTCGGCGCCCGATTGACACTAATCTCGCCAGAAACGCTCAGCATGCCGAGCGAGATTGTGGATGACCTACGCGCATCGGGATGTGATATCACCGAGTCCAATGACCTGCATGCGCAGGTAGCGACGGCCGACGTGATTTACATGACGCGCATCCAGAAGGAGCGGTTCCCAGACGATGATGAGTACCTGAAGGTGGCTGGAATCTACCAGCTGTCCAAGTCCGACCTCGGTGGTGCAAAGGGCTCGATGATCATCATGCATCCACTACCTCGCGTGGACGAAATCAATTCAGATGTCGATGGCACACCACACGCGCTCTATTTCGAACAGGCTGCCAACGGCGTGGTTGCACGCATGGCACTACTCTGCAGGCTTCTCGACGCAGAGATTCCCGAGGAGGTGACCGGATGAGCGAGATGCGCAGGGTCACCGCCATCTGCAACGGCACGGTCATCGATCACGTCCCCGGTGGCCAGGCGCTCCGAGTCCTGCGTATGCTGCGCATCTCAGGTTCGCAGTCAAACCCGGTCAGTCTGGTGATGAACGTCCCCTCCTCGAAGCACGGTAGCAAGGACATCATCAAGGTCGAGGACCGCGAACTGACACAGGACGAACTGGATCGCCTCGCACTGATTGCACCGCATGCCAGTGTCTCAATCATACGCAACTTCACAGTCGCCGAGAAGCGCATTGTTGAGTTGGGCGATGAAATGATCAACGTATCCAAGTGCACTTTCTCTAACTGCATCACGCATGGTGAACGCGAGCCGCTCCCACACCGACTCAAGGTGCTGTGTCCCGAACCGCTCGTGTTGCGCTGCCACTACTGTGGGCGCACTCAGGACATCGAAGGGCTCGTCGAGAATCTTCTCTGAGCAGTGCCGAATGCTGTATTTAGCGCTCTAGGCGACGTTGAAATAGGGTCATCAGGCTGCTATGGGTGATTGGAAC
>CAXEUS010000172.1:0-4803 GCA_963999385.1 uncultured Candidatus Poseidoniales archaeon
GGAACCAGCAGAGGTCGCCTCCGAGGAAGTTGTCGAGGAAGTTGTCGAGGAAGTTGCCGAGGAAGTTGCCGATTCTGTAGAGTGATTCACAACTCAGAATTGGAACGTCGACCATCCGCCCATGTTGTCGAGCAGAATCAACCCCTCTTTGCGGTTGAGAAGTGCTATTCCAATCTCCGGGCGCTCTCTACGTTTTAGTCCGCGTCTGTCCCAGCGCAGGTCCTCTCGCCACCCGGCGCACGACCAACCATCGTCAATCCACAACGCGTCACTCACCGGGCCGGTAACATGTGCGCTCTCCGGCTCCTCTCCTGGGGTCCAACGTGCCATTCTTTCAGGTGCGGATGCGAGCAGCCATTCTCCATCCGGGGACACCCACGCCGATTCCAATCGTTCGCGTAGGTCGAGACTCCCCATGCTGAGTAGTTCACCACTCTCCCAGTTGAAAACAGACCATCCACCTCCTGCGCTCCATGCCCACAATCGTTCTACACCGCCACTATCGTCTGGCCCCGGTGCTGATACCAAGCAAACTATCTGTGATCCATCGGGTACTGGAGCTAGTTCGGGCCAGTTTACCAATGGCACTCGCCAATGCTCCTCTGATGTGAATTCGATGCAGTATAATCCGCGCCTGTGCATACAGAACGCGACACGCTCCTCATTGCTGACCAAGCCCAACGGTTCTGCATCCATCGAGTGAGACCAGAGGGAACCTGCCACCTGCATCGCTCCCGGGTCCTTATGTTCGGAGGTTCGCAGTTCGTCACGCTTTCCCCCTGCTGTGAATTGCTCTTGCAGATTGAGAGCAGCCATGCGCGCTGCGCGCAGTTCGCGGTCAATCCACATGCCGATGTAGCGCGGTTGGTCGCCATCTCCTTCTGCGATGGAATGGGTGATACGGCCTGGGAACGGGCTGGTTGGTTCACCAATAACCTCCAAACTATCCCCATCGAGCCAGCATAGCACGCCGTCAACACTCTCACACAGTAGTCGATTGCCCACCTTATGCACTCGCTTGGGTGGAAACGGTGTGTCTGGCCATCCCTGCATCCGCTTCATCCTCGCGACGCCCTTCGTGCTCCCTGTCATGAAACTGCTGTTGTGCAAGGGACCGGTATTCAAGGGGTGATACCATCTCGCTGGCGTGATGGAATCGGTGACGCTGCTCATCGTGTCCGCTGCGGATATAGCGTCAACCGTGCAAGGCGACGCTCTGCTTGGACGGGGAGGTTGGAACGAGGCAGAACCCATCGAGGGTGGCAAGACATGGATGCACATGTCACAGCCAGTGCATATCTGGTGGTTCCCCGATAGCGTACTCTGGGAGGATGAATTGGATGGACGCTACTCCTCTGCCAGCGGCACAGAGGTGCGGGAAGTGGTCTTCCTGTCACGCCACTCGGCTGCCAGCGGCAGACCTAGCCTGACTCTGCATGTCATCGGTGTACCCGGAGAATCGCCAGTCGGGGAATCTGCCGAATATGGAGGCATCAAGGGTGCCGTTGTTCCACCTAATCAGAGGTTCGCATCCTGGTTCAGGAGAATGGTGCAGGCAGCCCATGACCACGCTGTCGTAGACGAATTCGATCTGACCATAGAGACGACTCATCACGGACCGTCACTATCAGCTCCGACGATGTTCATCGAGATCGGCTCGACTGAATCTCACTGGGGGCGCACCGACGCTGCCGAGGTTTGGGCAGACGTAATCTTCGAGGGATTAGGGCTTGACGGAGGCCCCGGTCTCGGTGACTGGGACGCACTCAGCGACTCCGAACGTGCGCAGTCAAAGGTGATGCTGGGAATTGGCGGTGGACACTACGCACCCCGTCACACCGACGTGCTGCGCAAGACGAACTGTTGGGCCGGCCACCAGATTGCATCGTATGCACTTGAAATGGAGCGACCTGAAGATGAATCCTGGGACCCGCAGACTGGCGACCTTCCGCGAGGGCAGTGGGAGCATGCCATCCGAGTGTGTGTCGAAAGCACCCGCCAATCCTTCCTTGGGGGCGAGGTGATTGCGCACCTTGATCGCAAGTCGTTCAAGGGTTGGCAACGCCGCTCAGTCATACGCCTGTGTGAGGAACTTGACATCCCCGTGGGACGCACGGCCGCCTTCGAGTGAGCGTCAGTGAAGGCTGGCGAGCATTCAGCAATCGTCAAGGCGCTGCCGCGTCCGTTGGGGGCGAGGTTCACCGCATGGGTCTGTTCGGGCGCATGGTCGTCGGCGTTCCCCCTGTTATGCCCCGATTCTTCGTGGGGTGGATAGCCAAGCGTTACATCGCTGGAAAGGACCTCGATTCCGCGGTCGAGTTGATGCAGCGAATGCAGGAACAGGAAGGCGCCTGTTTCACTGTGGATGTGCTTGGGGAGGAAATCACCGATATCGCTGAAGCTCAGGCGTTTCTAGAGGAGTATGAACGGGTCTTGGACAAGATTACCGAACATGGTCTGGATGCTAATCTATCAGTGAAACCAACGGCATTCGGAATTCTCATCGACGAGAATCAAGCGAGTGTGAATCTTGAACGGCTTTTGCGCAAGGCTGCCGAGCAGGACATCTTCATCCGACTCGACATGGAAGATCGGCGAGTCACGCAGGCGACCTTGGATATCTGCCTGCGAATGCATGAATTAGGACTCACGAACGTTGGCGTTGTTCTACAGGCTAGGTTGTTGCGCACACCAGATGACATCACCGCGTTCGCAGAGAAGTTGGGACCAGCAGCCGATTACCGAATCTGTAAGGGAATATATCTCGAACCAGCCGAGGTCGCTCACACCGGTTACCGGGAGATTGTGAACGCGATGAATGACTGCGTCGAGTTGATGCTCGACTCGGGTGCTTATGTGGGGATAGCATCTCACGACCATCCTGTAATCAAACACTCCTTGGAGGCCATCGCTGCACGCGGAATGGGTCCAGACATCACCGACCCGCGCAGCAACGCTGCACCAGAACGAGCGGGAAAAGGGCCGGGATACGAATTCCAGATGCTGCTGGGCGTTCGTGGCAATGTTCGCAGGCGATTGAAATCAAGGGGGCACAAAACCAGAGTCTACCTCCCTTACGGTGACCGTTGGTACGAGTATTCCATCCGCAGGTTGAGGGAAAATCCCGATGTAGCATCACACATCGCTCGGGCATTCCTGATGCCGTGGACGAATCGTCGATGAATGCCGAGGTGAACCGCATAGGCTCCCTCCGGGGGTGGCCGGAACACTTTTCTCAAACGGTGCCGAGGTGGACTTGAGGCAGAGAATATGTCTGGAGAAGTAGTAGGGCGGGTATTCGCCTACTTCAAGAACGTCAATGTGGCTGCCATCGAACTGTCGGCAACGTTGTCCGTCGGTGACCGAATTCGTGTCACTGGAGCGACGACCGACTTCGAGATGACCGTAGAGTCGATGCAGATAGATCGAGTTTCGGTCGAATCAGCCACATCGGGACAGAGTGTCGGCATGGCCGTACCAGAAAGGGTGCGACCCAACGACCAGGTGTCCATGGCCTGAGGTAGACGAGCTAACTCCCAAGAGATTCAGCGCTCGCGCAGGTTGCGCTCGTGCACGTCGCGCATGCGCTCTTCACGTCCAGGATATTCCTGTCCGCGCCAGCGGCCACGAGCCAACTGCTCCCGCTCGGCCAGCTCCGCTCGCGTCAGTGGTCGATGCAGGAAGATGCGTCGGATACGCCCCGCTGGCAGTTTACCGGTCAGTTTTCTGCCTCGTCCTGAGTGCAGTGCACGAATCCTCCAACGTTCATCCTCATGCGTGAAAGATGCTCCACATGTGAACATCTCACCCGGTTCGCAGATAATCGTATCAGACCAGGATTTCTCACCTTCCGTGAACGTGAGTTTAACGCGCACCTTGTCGGCGCGCATCGCCCATACCATGTCGATTTCACCCGGGTCGGCTGTTGTGAGAGATATTCCTCCAGTAGCCTCTAGTCTGGTGATTTCCCAAGTGCCCTGCTCATGGTCGAAACAGTCTCCGATGGAGAACATCTCATCGTCGTCAACCTGAATGTCTGTTCTCTGGCTGTGCTCACCTTCAGACAGAGTGAAGCGGACTGCAATCGATTGAGGTGGGCGTAATTCTAGCGTGTGCACGTTTGCGCACTCGTGGCAGCGAACCAACAGGTCCACTCCTTGTCCACGTTCGACCGAGCGCAGCACATCGTGTTCACACTCCAACTCGCAGTCGGAGCAAATCGCCATATGTGCGACATCCTCGGTCTCATCCGCATCGGTCATGCATCGCGCCGGTCGAGCACCCCATTTCAACTCAATGCCTGTGTTCCCTATGGGCCAGAGCCTCATTGCCGCTCTGCAATCAATTCCACGGGCTGTAACACAGGCCCGAATGTTCGACCTGAGTCGTTGTCTGAAGAAACTCCTGCTGCAGTGAGTAGATTGTCGATGCGCAACCGTCCGTATCCATAGTGGTCGTCGTGACCGGATACTCCCTCGGAGGTTTCCTGAATCCAATCCTTGACGCTGTTGATTGCCGTTTGGCCACCACCGCTACCTTCGCGCTGGAGGTCGGGGCGAGCTTCGAGCAATATGGCCAGAGCGCCCGACATCCATGCAGTAGACGCACTGGTACCGGAAGCGTGACCCCACGAGAGGCCCTCTCCACTGTTGGCGATGAGCACTGGCACGTCTTTGCCCGGTGCCACCAACTCCGGCTTCTTATCAGGGTCTGAGCGGGGTAGAATCACAGGCAGGGGCCAGATTCTTCCGTTGTTGTCCCCTTCGCTGGAACCCGTCCATATTACGGCGTGACGGTCGATAC
>CAXEUS010000173.1:0-10426 GCA_963999385.1 uncultured Candidatus Poseidoniales archaeon
AGCGTGGTTTCATTCGGTCGTGTGCTGCTGGTGTTGGCGCTGGTACTCGGTGCCGGCCTCTACCTGATGATGAGTGGCGAATGGGAGGACCCGCGCATCAACTTCGCCTTCGCCGTTGGTCTACTCGTTCTGTTCAGCCTCGTGCTGTTCACTGGTGGTAAAGGAAAAAGACACAAGCGAGCCCGATCGAGTCGTTCGCGCTCGGCCATTCCGACCCCGGAAACTGCTGCTAGTGTCGATGTACCTGAACCTGTGACCGAAGAGGAGGACGCAGGCACACGACGGGGTCGCAAGTTGGCTAAGGCTGAATCAGCTGAAGATGAAGAAGATGAGGAGGTGGTCGTTCTCGATGAGGAAGATATTGAGGACGAGGTACACGTTGCCGAGGAATATGTCGTCGACCTCGACGCGCAGACGCTTGAAGAAGCTGACATCGAGGAATTCATCGATGTTCGGCGGGACAAACGTGAAGCAATCAAGGACAGAATCGAGATGCGCCGCCGGGGACAACTGGCGGATATCCGTGCTTCAGCGGCTCGAATGTGGGCCCAGCACGACGAAGGTGAGGACCTGCTTGCGCTGTTGAGCCGACCAGGACACGGCCTTGAGGTGCTAGACGAGCCGGAGAAGGTTGCTCCGGGACACCCATATGGAGCGACTTACGTACGCCTCGATGATGCGCGCGTACTCAAGGTGCGTGTAGCGCTTGACGAAGGTTATGTGTCCGCCTCGGAGCAAGATGACGAGATGGATGAACTTCCCGATTTACCACCACCTCCAGATGGTCTCCCGTTACCGCCACCACCTACTGGTGCCCAATCAAAGTTGGATGAGATGCGTGACGAGATCGGTGATTGACAGGTTGTTCACATGGCCGACGATGAAGTACTGCTCATCCAGAAGATGCCGCTCATCGATGATGCGGAAGACGGCCCGGGCATCGTCATCTGGACTGTGAATCGTCCTGACAAGTTGAACGCGCTCAACTCGGAGGTAAATGCCGCCATCATCGCCGCTGCTGCTGAAGCGGAGAAAGATGACTCCATTCGAGTGGTGATTATCCGCGGCTCCACCCCACCTGTACCGGCTGAAGGTGAGCGGGGTAAGCCACCCGCGTTCGTTGCTGGAGCTGACATTACCGAGTTCGTTGGTGTGGACAGCAAGAAGATTCGCAAGTCGTTCAAGGCTGATCCGTGGGATGCTGTATGGAACATCAGCAAGCCCACCATCGCCATGGTTGACGGGTTCGCCTTGGGTGGAGGCTGTGAATTGGCCCTCTCATGCGACCTGCGCATTGCCAGTACTCGTTCGATGTTTGGAACACCTGAGATTAACCTAGGACTCATTCCCGGCGGGGGTGCAACTCAGCGCCTCGCTCGCTTGGTCGGCTATGGCAAGGCGCTGGAGATGGTGATGTCTGGAGAATTGATACCAGCGGCAGAAGCTCATCGCGTTGGGCTAGCCAACTACGTGCTTCCTCCTGAGCAATTAGAGGAGGTGACGATGACAATCGCCCGTAATCTCGCCAGCAAGTCACCGCACACCGTCCGTGTCGCCAAACGGGCGGTGCGCGCCGCGCTCGAAAAGCCCCTGAGTGAAGGTGTGCAATATGAGCGAGACGAGTTCTGCTCCTTGTTTGACACTGAGGACAAGGAGATTGGTGTCCAAGCTTTTCTAGACCGCTCAGACCCGGAATGGACCGGTCGCTGACCAACCGTTCAGGCTAAGTCAACCCGACAAGTGACGGAACTCGGGGGGAGCCGATTGGCAGACGCAGATGAATCACTGCTCGTAGAAGCGCGCAATCTCGGCAAGGCGTTCGGCGACCTTGTCGCTTTGCATCCATTGAACGTGAAGGTCGCTTCCGGGGAGTTCTTCGGCGTGTTCGGACCCAACGGTGCGGGTAAATCGACCTTCATCAAGCTCCTAACCGGCCAATTGATGCCGACCACCGGCGGCGCCCGCGTGCTCGGGGTTGATGTGCGCAAGGAGGCGCGCAAGGTGAAGGCGAACGTGGGAATCGTTCCGGAATCAGAATCACCTCCATCGTATCTCACAGCGGCGGAATACCTCGAATTCGTGTCCCGTTTGCGTGGTCTTGACGATGTGAGAGGAAAAGTGCAGCACTGGCTGGATTGGTTCGGCATCAGAGACAAGCGCGACTCGATGTGTAAGGACCTCTCGAAGGGCCAGCGGCAGAAGGTAATGCTCGCCGGTGCACTCATCCATGAGCCGAAGTTGCTCTTTCTCGACGAACCGTTCGTCAACCTAGACCCGATTTATCAACGCAAATGCCGCGAGTTGTTGCTGGAGATACTCGACGACGGCGGCACGATTTTCCTGTGTACTCATATCCTTGAAGTGGCCGAGAGATTGTGCACCCGAGTGGCAGTGATTGATCACGGGCATGTGTTGGCTTCGGGTACGGTGGAGGGATTGAAGGAGAACTCCAAGGAGACTCTCGAAGACGTGTTCATCAGGCTTGTCGGGACGTCTGTAGCTCAGGTTGAAACGACTGTTGAAGACCTCCCAGACGAGGAGGAATGAGCTGAATGACCTTCAGGAATAGGGATCCTCCAGAACTGCAAGAGGCGTTCGGGGTTACCTTCCGGATGATGTTCCGCGAGGAGTGGAGGCAGAACGTCGACTTCGCCAAGAAGCGCCACATTCTGATGTTCCCAGTGATGCTGGCACTGTTCTCGCTCATCCTCACTGTCGGCTTGCGCTTCCTAACTGGAGAAGTACTCATCGATCCGGATTCCAAACAACAGGCGTTCACCTGGGACCAACTCAAGTTCTTTCTGCACTCGGCGATGTTCATGTTCGCGCTGTCGATGGGCTCGTTCGCGTTCATCGGACGCGTGATGGTATCTCAGCGTGCAGGCGGTAAGAACTACCTCCTTGCCTCTCCGGCGATGCAGCCGCTTGACCTCGCTACCAACTATTTCTCTTACTTCGTCAAAGAGGTCTGCTACTACATCCTGCTGCTGCTGACACCGACTGTCGTGGGGATGGCGATGGGCATCATGCTGGAGTCATACTCCGGATTATCTACACCACTCGAATGGCTCTCTCTGCCAGTCGTGTTCGTGGCCATGGCAGCAACTCTCTCCGAAGGTCTGGCGCTCTCCTTCCTCGCATCGGCTCTATTCAGTCGCGGTGGTCACTGGACGTGGGCCATCCCCGCATTTGGAATCGGCATCGCACTGTTGTTCGCCTTACGTGTGATGCCGCTGGAAGCGTTGATCTTCGGGATGAACTATCAGTTCACTCACGCGCATTGGATTCCCCTGATATCCTTCCCGCTTTCGTTTGGGATAGCGTATGTCGCCTCGCACCTCGTGCCATCTGATTTCGAAGTTCACGTATCGTCGAAAAGGGAACTCTACGGGCCGATTCACCGGCGGTTGTCGTTCCTCGGAAACGGGACGCTGCGAATACTGGTTGCCAAGGATTTGGTGGACCTCTGGCGTAGTCGCACGTTGGTGAAAATGCTCGTCTCGTTCACGGTACCGCTTCTTTTCCTGCTGTTGCTCGCTTGGCTGGTAGATTTCGCTTCATTCCCAATCCCGTTCAACCTGCTTTCGTATGCGCCTTTCCTCGGTTTCTTCGGCTTCCAGTTCTATTCGTGGCTGAACGGAATGGATCCACCAGATTTCCTGAATGGCATGCCGGTATCGGTGCCGCAGCTGCTGCGCGCGAAAGTGGTGGTTTACTTCCTGATTACCACATGGATATCCATCATCTTCCTGATTGTAATGGGTATGATGCTCGATCAGGTTTGGGCGCTGCCTGCAGCGCTCATCGTGATGATTGCGAACTCGATTTACATCGTCAGCCTCACCTCCTTCCTGATGGGACTGCGCCCCAACAAGGCAATCTTCGATGTCTCGATTATGGGTTGGTTCTACCTCGGTACCATCGTTCCTCTGCTAGGCCTGTTCTTGCTTTCGTTCACTCAGGGGGACATGGCCATCTACGAGAACTGGGGAGACCAGGTTCGCGAACAGGGGTTGAATGCCACGACGGCGGTACTCATCGAGGTGGATGACAATCCAGACCCCGCTCGTGGATTGAAGGGCATCTTGCTGATGAGCGGGGCAATCACCATTCTCGGGCTAGCCTTCCAGATGATGCTCGGCCGCAGATGGGGTCGAGCAGCGTTTGAGAACTGACCGGGATGCGGTTGTTATTGACTACCAGTCCAGCCCCGGTTCCTATAACCAAAGGTTATAGCGACGTGGAAAGGGTGCGCAACACGCTGGGCCGGGGGCATAACAATGGCACGAAAGGGGAAGCGCGGACGACCTCAGCGTCAACGGCGTCGGCGTCAGCAGCAGCGCGTGCAGTTCGATGAACTGGACAAATATCCGGTCCTGCCCCCTCACGCCTTCGCAAGAATCGTTCGCGACCTGCGCACCCTGAACATCCTCTACCAGGTGATTGAACCCCCTCTGACGAAGAAAGAGCAAGAGCAATTTGAGGATATTCTCGACATCTTCGTACGTTCGCTGACCGCGGACATCGAGGAGATTGATACGGACCCGGCTGTCTACCTACGTGCTGGTATGGACCAAATCATCAAGTCGTATGGAATGCGAGTGAACAAGAAGTCACGCTCGAAGATTTTCTACTACCTGAAGCGGGACATGATTGGCTACGGCCGCATGGACGTGCTGATGAACGACGCCAACGTAGAGGACATCTCACTTGATGGGACAGGAGTCCCAATTTTCGCCTATCATCGAAAGTTTGAGTCGGTTGAGACGACCATCGCCTGGCCTGACGACGCTGAACTGGAATCCTATGTCATCAAGCTCGCGCAGCGCTGTGGCAAGCATATCTCTGTGGCTGAGCCACTGCTCGACGCCACTCTGATGGACGGCTCTCGAATCGTGATGAAACTCGGTCATGAGATTTCCACGCGCGGCTCGACCTTCTGTATCAGGCGCTTCCGAGAGGACCCGTTCTCGCCATGCGACATCATCGCCTTCCGAACAATGACCAGCCTGATGGTTGCTTACATGTGGATTGCGTTCCAGCAGGGTGTGTCGATGCTGTTCGTGGGTGGAACGGCGTCAGGAAAGACAACGACTCTGAACGCGATGAGTTTGTTCATTCCGTGGCAGATGAAAATCGTCAGTATCGAGTCGACGCGTGAAATCAACATCCCGCAACCCAACTGGATTCCGGGACTGACTCGACAGGGATTCGGTGGTGAGTCAGATGAGGGTGAGATTGGAGAGTTCGAGTTGCTAAAAGCAGCGCTTCGAGAACGGCCAGAGTACATCATCGTGGGTGAGATTCGTGGTGCTGAAGCCTACGTTCTGTTCCAGGCCATGGCCACCGGCCACTGCTCCTACTCCACTGTTCACGCCGACTCGGTCGCAGCGCTCGTACACAGGTTGGAGAACAAACCGATTGACATCCCACGTGTGCTGTTACCAGCACTGGAAGCGGTGTCCATCCAGATGCAGACGAGAATCAACGGTAAGCGTGTGCGTAGAACTAAGCAGACAGTGGAAATCGTTGGCGTGGACCCACACACTGGTGAGGTGATTACCAATGAGGTGTTCAAGTGGGACCCGGCAACGGATGACTACGATTTCAGTGGCAAGTCCTACGTGCTCGAGAAGATCATGGTGAAGATTAACTTGGATCAGGATGAGATGCGCGACGAACTTCGGACGCGTAAGCGCATTCTCGATTGGATGGTGCTCAACGACATACGCAAATCAGATCAGGTCGCCCAGATCATTACGGAGTACTACGTCCGTCCGCAGGCCGTCCTCGCTCGCGTCGACGGCCTCCAGTGAGGCATCGAGGGGGAGCAGGAGTGGCAAGCAAGAAGCAGGAGGAAAAGACTCGCTTCGAGGGAATGACGCTGTCCGGTTGGCAGCGCTTCTCTAACATCATTCTAGGTCGCTTCATGCGCAAGAGAGCGCGCAAGGACGGAGAAATCAAGCAACTGTTATCCCAAGCAAACATCCGCATAATGCCCGAGGTCTACAAGGCGTCGTCAATCATGAGTACTGCTGCAACGTTCGTCGTTTGCATCGTCATCCTCGTGCTGGCGTTCTTCCCATTGATTGGAGGTATCGCCATCTACGAGAATCAGCAGAATCCTGAGACGGTCATCCCGTGTATCGAATGGGCGTTCTGGAACGAGGAAATGGTCGATGAGACGATTGATTGGAGTGGCGAAGGTCCGGATGGTGAGACCGTAGCCTACGGTGGTTGTCCCGAGTACCAGACTAAGGTTTTCAAAAGCTCGTGGAAGGCGATGCTGACTCTCGGATGTGGGTTGCTGATACCATACATGGCTTTCCGTCATTTCATGAACAGTGCGGTTCGCGAGAAGAATAAGCGCGGCTACGAGTTGGAGAAGTACCTCCCATACGCCGCATCCTACACCGCCGCGATGGCCGCCGCCAACTCCACACCCGACAAGATTTTCAAATCGCTCGCCGAGAACGGCGACATCTACGGAGAAATATCCTATGATGCGTCGATGATTTATCGTGACGTCACGTTGCTGGGCATGGACCTAGTTACGGCATTGAAACTGGCCGTTGACCGAGCGGCCTCCCCGTGGGTGACCGAGTTCTTCCAGGGCATGGTGGGCACACTCACCTCGGGTGGCAACCTGAAGCTCTACTTCCTCAACCGCGCCGAGCACTACATGCGCGAGAATCGAGTCAGGCTGCATGTCTTCCTTGAGACCCTCGCCATGATGGCCGAATCCTATGTCGTGGTCGCCGTTGCTATGCCGCTGTTCCTCATCGTGATGCTCGTCATCATGTTCTGGGTGTCCGGCTCCGGCGCCCAGTTGTCCGAGACCATGGTCTACGGTGTGGTGATGGGAGTCTTGCCAGTCATTCACATCGCCTATGGTATCCTTGTTTGGATGATGAGTGACGAGATGAAGATGTGATGATGCAAGGGAGGTGAACAACGAATGGCACGCAAAAGGGGACGCAGGAAGAAGCAGAAGATTCGTGTCGATCTCGACTTGCCTAAGGACGATAAGACTCGACAGAGGTTCTTGGCGATCACCATCTCAACTTCCCTGATCGGGATGGTCTTCCTAGGATTCTGGGCAATGAACGCTGACTTCATCTCCCAGCCGGCAAACGGTAATCCGATGTTTGTGAACACCGCGTGCAACGCGCTCGGAGCACAAGGATTCGACAGCAATCTACCTCCGGAGTATGCCGATAACGAATCCTGCTGGTTGACGAAAGAACGTCCGAACACTCAGACTTGGACGGCGGAATGGCCAGATGCTAGAGGCCCAGGACTGGGTCAGTCGTTCGAAATTCCTGGGATGGACCCCAATAGACTGGGTAATCTGCCTCACCCTGAGACCGAGTTACGTATGACCTGCAACGCGAAAGCCTCCGAAGCATACGCCTTCAGCGTCACCGTATGGGAGCCGAACGACGCAGGTACAATAACCACTCCGTTCGTGGTGCAGAGTGTTACCAACTGGGAGCCCACTGACAGCGAACCCGATAATCCGTGCAGCATCGTGATTCCAGATGCGAAGACCGGTCCGGGATGGGAGGTATGGTTGCAATTCGAGCGTGGTCTGCCGAACATGAAGATGTTCACGATGACCATTGAGGTAGACTCGTATGACGGTGTTCCGAACTACATGAACAACGCTTCGCTGTTCATTGGCCCCGAGGTTAATCTGGGACCGATGCAGTTGCGCCCGTTCTTGTTCGTCAACTTCTTCGGATATGGGTTCCTGCTCATCTGCTTCCCTGGAGCAATCTACTGGGATAGACAGATGAAAACACTGTCCGCAAAGGAACAGAAGTTCCCTGATTTCCTGCGTGACTTGGCGGAGTTCTGGAAGGGTGGCCTGTCGATGACGCTGGCAGTGAGAACGTTAGCCACCTCAGAATATGGCGCGTTGAACTATGAGGTGGGTAAAATGTCCGACCAGTTGTCGTGGGACGTAGCGTTTGAGGACGTACTCGATATGTTCGCTGCTCGGGTTGGAACCCCGCTGGTGTCACGGGCAATCAGCCTGATTCACGAGGCGAACAAGGCCGGAGGCAAAATCTCCGACATTCTGGTGACCGCCGCCAACGACAGTCGCGAGATCAAGTTCCTAGAGTTAGAGCGTATTCGAGCAATCGCCTCGTACATTGCGGTTATCTGGACTTCGTTCTTCGTTTTCCTAGGTGTCATCGTCGTTCTCTCCAAGGTGTTCATCCCGGCTATCGCCTCGTCGAACAGCGGCGAGGACTCAGCTCAGATCGGCAACATGGTCATCCGTGCAATCGATCCGCTGTTCTTCCTCGTGGTATTCTTCTACGGAGTGAGCGCGCAGGCAATTGGCAACGGTGCAATGGCTGGCCTGATGGCGACAGGGAGGCTGTCGAGTGGGATGAAGCACGCTGGATTGATGCTCATCTGCGCCATCTTGGCGTTCAACTTCATCGCCTTCAGCCCTGATCTAATCGGAGCACCAATCGACCAAGGCTTGGGTATTGGCCTAGCTCCGTTCGTCGTCACCTAGCGAGGAGATTAGATGATGACCGAAGGTTTCGACCACCGACGAGGTATTCACTCGGACGCGTGCGCGCAGGTGCATGTTCTGGAGATGCTAACACTCTTCTGGCTGTTCTTCATGTCAGCGACGTTCATCATTCAGTTGCAGATTCCCGATCCTGTGTCACCAGCATCTGACGCTTCGCTGCAACTTGCTGCGGAAGACGCGTTCGTCCAGGTGCTTGCTCCAGACCCAGTCGATTCCGCAAATCACACAGGCATGATGGGAGAACTGCTTGCAGAGGGTGACCTCGATGTAGCCTGCAATGAACTGCTTTCCTCACTTTCATCTGCCGTGCAGGGCAACTGCTGGGTAGCCCGTGATGGAGGTCCGCTAGCACGCTATGGTGCAGGAAGCACTCCACTGGGGCGTACACTCAGCGTCCACGAACTGGTTCATGACCAAGGCGTCGTGTGGACCGTGAGTCTACAGGTGTGGCACACCGGGGGCGGCTCCTGATGCGTTCTAGTACACACGATGATGTCGGTCAGATGCTGTTAGCCAGCGGTCTCGTGTTGATGCTCTCCCTGCTTTCGATGGCGTGGTACGGCGTCTCGGTTGCAGGTCTTGGTGAACCATACGACACCGGCAGTCGCGATGTTCTGGACACCAGCCGAGATGTCACGGAGACTTGGCAGCCGCTAGTCGAGAACCGCAGTTCTCAGTTAGTCGTCGCCGGGAACGATTGGGACTCAGCCTGTCAGGCAGCCGCACAATCCGCTGCGGACGACCTGATGCGTCATGGCGAGCATCGCGGTGTCGAGATAGTGCTCAAGGACATCAGCGTGAGCAACAACAGCGGCGTGTTCACAATCTCAGCAGAGGTTGGAATCGCTGACAGACATGCTCGGATGGAAATCGCCGCGCTCACAGCGACGGTCGACCTCAATTAATCGACACGTCAGACTCGTTGGTCGGCTGGGATACCCTTGCCAACCCAGCGCCTCCATAGCGGTGGTATGACACAGGGCCAGAAGCAGGCATAGTAGCCAGCGGGGAGGGTCGGTGCATCTTCGTAGGGTCGCAATTGCCAGAACGGCAGGCTCGCCTTCACGTGATGCGCAGGATGGATGGTGAGCTCAAGCAGGGTCCAGCGTGACCAGCGCGCCTCGGTCTGCCATGAGTGCATGTACGTCTGTCGTTCACCTGCTTCTCTACTGAGTCCCCAGTGGCGGATGTAGTTCACGAATTCGAGCAGGGTGATGGCGAACGCTGCCACCACCAGCCATGCCAATGCGACCCATTGACCGAGCAGTTGCCAAACGGCAATGATTGCGATTACCTGCAGAAATAATCCCTGCAGCACGGGATTGCGCACACCTTTCTTGCCGCGCTCCTGATTGATTTTGAACGCCGAGATGAACTGCAATGGCACGGTTCTTGCAATCTGCACCCACAGACCACGGCGGTAGGGTGCACTGGCCGGATCAATATCGTGGATAGCGGTGTTGCGGTGGTGGTTGTGATTGTGTTCGGTGGTGAAGTGCGTATAGTGAACGCAGAACAGCAGCACCCGCGCCAGCCACCAACGAGCGCTTTTCGGCTTGCGGTGTCCCAATTCGTGGGCAACGATGATCCCTTGTCCAGTAGCTATGCCGGTGGATAGGGCAGCGGTCCAAGTGGTCCACACTGAACCATCCAACAGAGCGCGATTGAACAGTGTTCCCAGCGCGATGAATGGAAGAAGAGAGCCCAACAACAGGATGAGTTCGAACGGTTGCCCGTTAGTTGGAATTCCGCCGCGTTGCTTTGCAGTTCCCAGCAGGACATCGAGTATCGGGTAGACACCGAGACCGAGTACGATACCTCCTAGGGTCAACCAGCCACCCAGTATGTTGCCTGAGATGATGACCAGCGGCA
>CAXEUS010000174.1:0-1583 GCA_963999385.1 uncultured Candidatus Poseidoniales archaeon
GGATGCTGCAAGGAGCGCGGGGGAAAACGCCGAAAAAGCAACGGCAGAGAGTGATGCTGCTGCTGAACAGGCCAGAATGGAACGTCTAGCTGCACAAGGGGCTAAGCAAGAATTGGTTGATGCTGCTCAGAACATCGCCCCACAACCAACCCAGACCCAAACACCTCAATTCAATGTCAATATCGTGAACAAAGAATACACGGATTCGGTCCACCAAGAAGAGAAATAATCCTCTTGCCTAAGATGATTATCCGGGTACATCCCACCCTATGCACGGGGCCTCAGTAGAGAGTGCCTAGCACCAGTTGCGGATCGGGAAACCGCTCGAGTGCCTGCGCGTGGTCATCCTTGCTAACAACACCCGGCATGTCGTGTGTATCCGGTTCGACATACGAGAGTTGGATGTGCACATGCGGGGGCCAGCCGCCGTTCTCAGTGAATCTTCCGAAGCGACCGATTACCTCGCCCACGCTCACTTGCTGGCCTGCCTCTTTTCCCGCGGTTGAACCGCTGTCAAGGTGTCCGAACAGCGCCCACAGGTCTACTCCATCCAGTGTGTGCTGGGTGATGACGACATGGCCGTAATCTCCTGCCGCCTCGTTGTAACCGAACGAGTGGATGGTCCCATCTGCGAATGCGCACACCTCTGTGCCCACGGGCCCACCGATATCGATGCCCATGTGGATGTTGCGAACGCCTTCGAAAAGGGGTGTATTGTAGACGTTAGGGCGCAGTTCGTCGTAGCGGCCGATGGTGTACTTTCCATCAGTGAAAACGGTCACAGGAACGGTTTCGGAGAAATCCAAGACGACGTAGTCGTCTGGTAGTTCCACCACATGGTGAAAGTCGTGTGCAGCCCAGTCGATTCCGCTCACGTGACTACCACTCACGCTTCCCATTTCAACCGCGTGGGCGACTTTCGTGCTGCTTTCCGCCACTCGCACATCTCTTGAACCATGGTTGGGTGGCCCTGCTGGGTCTGGTCGATGGAAGGAGAGCTTGGAGTAATCCTGTGGCAGGTCATCGTAGGGGGAGCGCTGCTGTTCGGCATCGGATTATTCCCCGGCCTGGTAATCCTACGCGTACTCGACCCCGGCGCCGACCGCTTCCGCCGCTTGCTTCTGGTTCCGGCGCTGTCACTCATGGTCAGTTACGGCATCTCGGGCTGGATGGTCATCCTCACAGGAAAGTTCGATCTGGCTGTGCTGCTGCTGCTGCTAATCGCCGCCAATGGGCTGTCTATCGCCGGATTGTGGCAGCGTGACGTCGTGCGCGTGCGCCGGCTCTCTCCGTGGGAGAGGTTGCAGGAGAAGGTCGAAGTCAACGACGATGATGAGGAAGATGGCGGAGAGGATGCCGGCTCGACCAAGGTATCTGCTCGTATCGAGGGCGAGGAAGAGACGGTTCGCATCGAAGAGGACGTAGAGGAGGCTGAGGAGAAGCGCAAGGACCTGCTCCGTCGGCGAGCATCATGGTTCCCGATAGCACTGGCCGCCTCGGCGTTGCTCGCCCTGCTACCGCTGTTCCTGTTCACATACCCCAACGGAGTAGATTGGATCGGATTCTCCACTCTGTCTCACAGA
>CAXEUS010000175.1:0-16711 GCA_963999385.1 uncultured Candidatus Poseidoniales archaeon
ACGACCTTCTCGACCCATCCGCCACGCTCTGGGGGATCGATGACATTCATGCGCATCAGATGCACGACGACCTCCCATTTGCGCTCGTCAGGACCATCCGGCCAATGGATGCCGGTAATCATCGAGCAGTGGTCGACCCCAATATCGAAGCGGAGCCATTTGGCGACGGACAACCAGTGTTGAGGGGGGCAATTGATACGAATGTACGGACGCTTGAAGCGCCCGCCAGCGTGGTGAAGTGTCTCAATCGTCAGACCGGTACCTCCCCAACGAGCACGCCCTTGATCGACCACCAGATTGGCAGATACCTCGGCAGCTTCCAAGTCGACTTTCATCCCCATGTGTAATCCTCCTCAGTCATCTCCCACGATAATCGGGGTGTCGCCCGCCCGCTCAGTGCTTGGCGGGGTTCCGATGCGCATGATCTTCTGACGTAACTTAGCGAAACCATCGATGAGGGCTTCGGGACGAGGGGGGCATCCTGGAATGTAAACATCGACCGGAATGATTGTCTCTACCCCTTCGAGAATGTTGTATGATTGGTAATAGGGTCCTCCTGAAATGGCACACTCGCCCATTGCGATGCACCACTTAGGCTCAGGCATCTGCTCCCAAAGTCGAACCAACGGGTCGGCGAACTTCTTGCTGACAGGGCCATTGACGAGCAGCACGTCGCACTGGCGCGGTGTGGAGCGGAAGAACACGCCGAAGCGCTCAGCGTCGAAGCGTGAACCTCCAGCCGCTGCCATCTCCAGCGCGCAGCACTTGATTCCCAAGTGAAGTGGGAACAGAGATTTTCGCTGACCCCAGTTGAGGAAGCGACCGCCGAGTACTCCGATGAACTGCTTCATGCGGCTTGCCTTGAGCGCCTCATCAGTGACGTCACCCACCACATCGATGAGCGCCTGACTGCTGAATACGTTGTAATTCGGATTTGAATCGCCTGTCATCTCATTCACCTCAAATGTAGATCCTGCCCCGCTTACGGAATGCGTACCACACACCGAGTCCCATCAGCGCGAGGAATGCTGCCACAGTGGTCATTCCTGCCAACGCGGTCTCAAGTGACGCCTGCTCACCCGGCTGGGTATCGATGGCGAGCAATGCTCCAAACGCTAGGAACATGAATGCGATGTCGAACACGAGGAATATGATGGCATACCAATAGTACTGGAAATGGAAATCAATCATCGCCTCGCCAACTGGTTCCGCCCCACATTCGTAGGTCGACAGTCCTCGACGATAGAGAGAATGGTCACTCTCGTATCCAGGAAGCAAGATTGAGCGCATCTTGGTCGGATCGTTCGGGTCAGGGGTCGGTCGGAAGAAGCGAGAAGTCAGAAATCCACCAAGAGGAAAACCGATGCCGATGAGCGTCATGAACGCTACTGCGAGATAGGTCTCCGGAACGTTCTCAACGACCATCTAAGAGGTCCTCCACTGAGTCCTGAGACTCACTGAACTGCTGGACCTCTGTAGCCCCCATAAGGATATCCAGCACCCCTTGAGCCCCCTACGGGGGTTCAAGGGCCTGCGCGCGCAGCGCGTCACCCGCGCGAGGGTCACTCATCATCACGGCGAGAGGTTAGCGTAGTCACCATCGCCAGAACAACTAGCAGCAGTAGCAATCCCATCGCCGCCAACCCGATGGTGTCACTCGTTCCGAAGAACGAATTTGCGGGGTGGGCCGTGACTTGCATGTCAATCGGTTGGCGCAGGTCTGGGTCACCCTCAGGCTGAGCGAATACAGTGAACGTGAATGTGTCGGACTGAGTGAGGTCTGTGGGCGGCTTCACGATGACCTCGACCGATTCACTCTGGCCTGGAGCGAGTGTCAACTCCTCATCAAGAACCTCGATTGACCATCCTCGGAGCGGGTCGCTGCTGCTCAACTCAACGTTCTGCTCGACGTTGCCCTTGTTGGAAACATTCACCCACAATCTCGCCACCTCACCATAGATGATTGAAACGCTCTCCGAGCCATCGGTGGTGAATTCAAGCTCTCGTACCGTATTCACAGTGAGTTGTACCCTGACTTCAGATGGCTCAGCGGCATTGCGCGTACTCGCCGCGGAGATGGTGATGGTTCCTGACTGCCCATCCGGTACTCCCTCGAGAACCTTCAGTGTGAGCCTGACTTCCAACGATTCGCCTTTCGGCACAGGGAATGGCCCAGTGACCTCAGAGCCGTTGACTATGAGGGTGGACTCCACAGTTGCTCCCATGCCGAATAGAGTGATGATTGCCTCCTCTGGGAACGACGAATTGCCAACATCGGTGATGAACATGATGACTGTGATCTCCCCTTCAGGAGGTAATGACACCTCCATCAAATCGGGAATCTCACCCGGCTCCTGCAAAGTGATTGCCATACGGTAGTCGTAGTTAGATACGATACAGACGACGTCGAAGCGTTCCTCAACGGTGATATCGTTCTGGTTTCTGATGCGAACTTGGAACTTCTCACTATCTCGCTCCAATTCGCCTTGGATGGTGATGTCCAGCCAGACGGTGATGGTCTCATCCGGATCGAGCGTAATCTGGGTAATTTCCGAACCAGCCGAATCGCTGAAACGGGAATCCCATGCAGTGCTGGCGCACAGGTTAGGATTGCTCGCGGGTGGGTCGTCGCACACAGACAGGCGGAATGGATCTCGGATGTTTCCTTCGTTGGTTATCACGACTGGGAACTTAGCGACTTCGCCTGTGGAACCCCACTGTTCTAGCGAGGTCATGCTAGCGGACATCTCACGATGAGCGGCGACGGTTACGGTGATGTCCGCGCTCACGTAGGTGGTACTTCCTCCGGACGAACTAACGCTGACAGTGAACAGCAACTCGTCGGTTGCCAACGCATCCTGTGGAGCGCTGATGCTCAAGGTGAGCGACCCACTGGTTCCGCTGGTGTCGTGGCGCCCATTGAGGGTGATTGTCCCGGTTTCGAAACCGGTGGTCCATCCTAGAACGGTGCTGGTGCCGACCGAGAATGTCTCGTCGCCGTTACCTAGGTTGGACACCGTCACCTGGGTTGTAACCGTCGTTCCGGGCTCCACATCACTGATGCGAGTAGATTGTAAATCGATTTCGGCAGCGTGCGACTGCCCTAGTATCAGAGTAAGTTCAGCACTGCATTTGTGGCTCTGATCGTCATATCCGTCTATATCGAACGGAATTTCCGTATTGGCGGGCATCGTGTCATCAGGTGACACAGTGAAGTCGAAACTGACCGTACCGCTGCCACCGTTGTAGGGTAGCAGGTGAGTACTCCCTCCATCGACCGAAATCCAGTTGCGCGACCCGGAAAAGTCGAAGCGAATAGTCCAATCTGCGTTTCCTGTGTTGCTGAAGGTCACAGTGTTAGTGACAGTCTCGCCTGGATCAACCGACACCGAAGCCTGATTCAACGCGGCATCACATGTGTGTAACTCGGGGACTGTGAGGTGCAGTTGTATCGAGTCGCTTGCCTGTCCCTGCTGATTCGGGTCGTTGGTGACAACCGCCTCCAGCGTGAAGCAATGCTCTCCCGCCTCGGTGCCTTCGGGAACGGTGACTTCGACTTGAACAACCTCAGTATCTTCTGAATCAAGAACGACCTGAGTCGGGTCTACTGAAGCGCTCAGTGATGACGTGCATGTGCTGTTGCTGACCATCTCAAGCGAAATCGTCTCGTTCTGCTGGCCGGTGTTCTCCACCGTCACTGCCCACCTCACAGGATTGTTGTTGTTGAATTCTTTTTGCGCAGAACCGGTGGATAGTTCAACTCCGAATAATGCATTTCCTGAACCATCACCGGCAGTCGTTGTCACCGTTACATCTGCCTGCTCTGGTGAAGATGGTGTGCCACCTGGAGCCACCGAAGCGGTTCCCGTGACAGTGGTCTCACAATCGCCTTCCGCATTCGATGCGACCTGCACACTCAGATCCGTAGTCTCGGAATTACCAGACTCTATCGTACCGGTGATCTGCTGAATGGTGCTTGTGAATCCCTGACAGCCCTGTTCCTCTTGGGTGGTCAACTGAACGGTCATGTCTTCGTCACCAGTGTTGGTCACGGTGATGGTGTAACTTCCGTTCTCACCCGGATTGACGGTTTGCGCCATCGGATTGGCGGACATCGCAATCCCAAGCGCCCTACCACCCGCGGCCGCGGCAAGAGGGGAGGAGGTCATGAGCAGCATGAACACCAGCAGCATTGCGGTCGTGCGCGCGCGGCGCATGCTCAGGCGCATGGTGTCAGGAGCGAGAGCGATATCTATGAACATGCGGACCTGCCGAACCGGCTTCGAATCAATTGCAGCCATCAATGTCACTCCATGATAACGAACTCAGAAACATCCCGTTCGCAGTTGCGGCAGCCGCTCAACTTGTCGATTGCACACCCGCTTCCAGATAGATGGTAACGAGCACCGCATCCCGGACAGGCCTGCCATCCGGTCTGCGACAGTGATTCTAAGCAAACCCAGCACCGGTGTCGATTAGAATCGTCACTTTCCTCCTCAAACGCTCCCGCTGGTGGAGCGGTAACGGGCTTTGCTTTGGCGGGTGGTGGAGGTGGTAGATTGGAGGCGACGGGAGCAGCAGCTTGGATACTTGCCATACTCGGTGGTGGAGGCAATTCAGGAGACCTCGGTGGGGGGGGAAGAGGAAGTTTGGCGGAACTCCCATTCCGGTCCCCGACGATTTTCACTAAGACTCCAGATGCCAGCGCCAACGCGACCAGCAGTAGTATCAGACCAGCCCAGATGAGGCCCGAGGAACCGCTAGATGGAGTTTCAACACGATTCGGATCATCCTCGGATGATACCGAATAGACCACCTCGTTCGGGAAGACATCTCCCGCCTCCTGCAACCAGACCTGAAGATAGCCCTCTTCCGCCTCATCAGGTGTAACGAGCAGCACCAGAGTACGAGACTCGCCGGGTTGTAGTTCGAGCATGCTCGAGCCGGTCAGACTAACCTTCCATCCCTCAGTTCCTGATAGCGCTATGCGATTAGACAGCGGCGCGTTGCCTGCATTGTACGCATCGATGCGCACCTCCGTAGATGCGCCCTCGACCAATTCTGAATGTGATTTGACTGTCCACTGTACTGCCTTTGAAGAGGCGACGCGCAGGCTGATGGTATCGTTTACCTCCACTCCTCCGACTGATAGTTCGAACGTGAGTTGCGGCTGCACTCCTGCTGGAAGCACGGTGGGAATGACCGCCAGACATTCAATCAATTGTCCACCGCCGGCGGATATCTCCTCAGGTATGTCGCACTGTGCCATCCAGTCAGCACTGGGAGTTCGCAGATAGACCGACGGCGTCCACGCCTCGCTGCCCCCGTTCTCAACGAACCAAATGAGGCGTATTCCAGGTGCTCCCGCAGGATGGTCACCGGCGCCGAGAGGATCTGGGGATGAAGAGCCATCGGGCATGATTACGCTGTTGAACGATAGTTGCGGCCGAGGGATGGCAATCACGTCGAGAACGCCCTGCCACTCAATGCGGTAACCGTCCTCACTCGTGAGTGTGAGTTCGATGGGGCCGCTCTGTGCAAGTCCATTACCTGCGATTCCTACGACCACATCTCCAGACTGACCGGGGGCGAGTTGTACCGCGGGCAGGTTGTTAGTCACCGACCAGCCGCCGGGAAGTTCGACTGATGGAGTCAACGTCATCCCGTCATTGCCGGTGTTCGTCACCGTGAAGCGTAGATTCGCCACTCCATCCGAGCGCAGTTGACCGTACTCGGATTCGAGTTCGATGTCACCGTTTCTGTAGCTAGCCACAACGAAGGATATCTGCTGCGACCACTGAGCGCTCCCCTCAATCTGCGAAATAGCCCTGAGCGTGCCAACGAGTTGCGTTCCCGCAGGCACTAGATGCGTTGATGGCGGCACTGCTGTGATTGACAAGCTCCGCGAGCCGGACGCCGAGATGTATCCTGAGGACGCGGATGGAGCACCTGGCATCGAACCGAGGTCATCGAACCCGAGATGCCAGCCATTTGGTGCGAACAGGTCGAGATCCCACCCTTGAGCGCCGTTACCATCGTTCCAGAGGTCCACAGAAAATGAGGTGTTGTCCACTGGGGAGACCGTCAGTTCGGAGAATGGGATGGTGAAGTGCAAATCAGGCAGCACCGGTACCTCGAGTGTGAGTGATAGCGGATACTGGATACCATTGTCCTCGTCGGTTGCCGTGACCGTGAATCGATAGAGACCCGGCTCAGGAGGCGCGGGGTGAACCAGTGTCAGTCCTACCGGAACTACCTCGGAACCGTTGAGTTCGAACGTGGTCTGCGAGAATGACTGGAACCAATCCAACTGGGTGCCATCTGAGAGGCGTATCGGCTTGGTGACCGCGATGGATGCGTTAGTCGGCAACAGAGCGGTGTTCTTCAGTTCGATTTCCCACTGCGTCGTGCTTGATTCCGCGGATGTCAGCGTCACCACCTCGGTATCGGTGTCGAGGCGCACTCCGGGCTCAGTGACTCCGACGGAAAGCAAGAACAGATTGTTACCTTCGTCGAGTTCCTCCGAGAATGCGTCGGTCGGATCGAGTTGGATCATGATGTCCTTGGTGCCTGATGAAGTGGGAGTCCACTGCCAGTTGAGGCCACGAATCTCACCCGGTCCGAGGTTGATCGTCTCGTCGCCGAGATTCTGACCCCCAGCGGATGTTCTCACAATCAAATCCTCCATAGTGCGACTGCCCATGTTGGTGACCTGTAGCGAGAAGGTCACCTGTTCGTTCACCTGTGGAATCGGATCTGATAACTGGAACGAGTTGGGAACGAATGCAGCGTCTGGAGACAAGGCATCGACGCCTGCTCCACGCACCGCCAGTGCATACGTCTGCTGGGAGCGCTGACCACCGTGGCGCACATCCTCAACTCTCACACTCCAGATTCCCTTCTGTGCTTGGTCTACAAGCACCACTTCGACGTTGTTCAGGGTGTCCGTGCTACCTCCTGTTGACGACCGACCATTCTCGAACACGTTCCCGAGATATGTGGTCGTGCCGTCGGGGGCGGTCACAGTGAGGTCGAGATCGTTCTGTAATTGGGCGGAGGCCCAGTTATTGCCGCGGTAGTCGGACCATGAGAGGACGACCTTGAACGGTTTCCAGGACTCGGATATGTTGAACGTGTAATCGCGGCTGTTTCCGCTCCTCAGATAGTTGCGGTCATCGACGTAGATTCCGGTGTTCTGCCCAGGTACCAGAGAATTCGCAAGGTTGACTCGGCCCCAGCCTTCGTTCATGTTCGGGATGTCCCTAGTTCCTATGTCCTCAGCACCGAGGATGACCAAGCCACGCACCAGCGCTCCCTGAGGTTCTGGCCTCGCTGCCACCTCCTTCAGGTATTCACGGATGAGTGCTGACGCTCCCGCAGTATTCGGTGCCGCCATCGAAGTTCCCGAGTATTCCAGATACCATTGACTCGACCACGATGCCCCCGCGGTGTCAGTGGCATCCTGCGAACGGCAGGAGCGCACCCAGGACCCTGGTGCTGCGACATCTGGTTTGAGGCGGCCGTCATCGACCGGCCCGCGGCTGCTTGAAGAGGAGAGTGTGTCAGGAGCGCCCCCACCGCGGTTGTGATGGTTGGCGACGGCCAACTGATTCTTGGCGGTGGCCGGCGGAGAGATGGTGTCGCTATTGCTGCCGTCGTTTCCGGCAGAGAACAGCACGGTCATTCCGTCATAGGACCAGTACTGGTCGTAGTAGTTCACGCGGTCGTCGACATCTTCGGAGTCGGTCGTGTATTCACCGTAGTTGGTCTGCGAACCCCAGGAATTGGTGTGCGTCAGGGCACCGTTGTTGTAAGCGGCGTTAATCAGATAATTCATGCTCGGTGAGTAAAACTGGCCATCCGAATCCCGCTCCATCGCCTGGAAGTAGAGTTCCGCCTCCGGTGCCACCCCAGCATAGCCGCCACGTGAACCGTCGCCGAGAACAGTGCACGCCACGTGGGTGCCGTGTCCGCTGTGAGTGTCCTCGCTGGATGAGTCGCCATTCACAACGGAGACTGCTGCGACGATGCGATTGTCCATATCGCCATGGTCCTGGTCGATTCCCGAGTCAGCCACAGCTACAATCTCGCCACTACCGTTGAGTGGTGTAGCGAACGCCGTCACCGCTTCCGAGATGCGCATGTGTGTCCTTGCCCTGTCATTGTGGATGGCGAACACGGGTGGTGAACGAATCCAAGAGATTGAGGGGTCGATAGCAGCGAATGGGAGGTCGACGAGTGAAAGTGAACCTTGATGGCGACCAGCATCGACTGTTTCCATTGAATCGAGCAGTTCTCCGGCCAACTGTCCAGTCGAGTGTGTGACCATCCCGATATCGAATTCATCCACAGGAACGCCACTGTCTAGATGGCGCCAACCCTCCAGACGCACCTCTACCGATGTCGTCTCGATGACGACAGTGTCAGTATACAGGTCAAGCAGTTCATCCTCGACAATCATCGCCGAAGGAACCTGATGCACAACGGCGATTGATTCGATGCCGTCAAGCGATTCTAAGGCGAATGCGTCTCCTTGGACTAGGAATCCAGACGGAGGGATGTAAGCACGAATCATCAGACCTGAAATCGTCAAGAGCTCTTCCTGAGCAGGCCACAGGCCGACCTCGCCATCGATGAGTACAAGACGCAGATCCATCCTTTCAGCGCTGAATACGGTGTGAATCTCTCGATTCTGTTCCAAACCGGAGAGGTCGTATGTACCCAGCCTTGTGTCAGCATGTGTTCCTCTGACTTGCTCTAGTCCTTCTGAGAAGCTGGTTGGTTCGATGCCGCGGATGCTATTCGGATCAGGGTCGATGTTCACCCATTCGATGAGTGGTTCGAATTCCGAGATTCTGGAGTCGGATGGTTGCGAGCCGCCAATCTCAGCGAGCGGGGCCCACACTGCTAGCAGCAGTGGTAGAAGCATCACGACGATTGCATAGCGTCCGCCCATAGCATCCCCTTGAGTGGCTGGCCTCTTGCAGCCTCTATATCAGTTCGGGTCTGCTGGCCGCTCTGCGGCCAGCACGCGTCGCGTGTCATGTGCGCGAGGAGCGCCCATGGCAATTGGTCAGAACCAGTGCCGGTCCGCCTTGTCCGTGAAGGATTCGG
This sequence comes from uncultured Candidatus Poseidoniales archaeon, assembly GCA_963999385.1. Taxonomy (GTDB): domain Archaea; phylum Thermoplasmatota; class Poseidoniia; order Poseidoniales; family Thalassarchaeaceae; genus JAKUTA01. The sequence goes on from CAXEUS010000175.1 coordinate 9,115, forward strand.
TGGTCCAATCACCAACTGTGTGATTCCAACTCTCAAATTCACCAGTGCCGCCGTAGTAGTCATACTCCAGTGACACAAGTATGTGGTAGTTCGCCCACACGGTCACACCCTCGATTAACAACTCCAGATCATCTCCTGCCACTGATGTGTGCGCCGGAATATCTGACCTGTGGAATCGTGTAGAATTGAGTATCTCACCGTCGAGTTGCGTGAACTTCACCTCTATAGTGACGTCCTGTATCGGTTTGGTGCCTAGATTGTGTACCTCGACTAGAACGACCTGGCCCGGCCCAGATTGCATGTAAACGACATCCACGGTGATTGCGTCTCTCGGTACTGCCCAGAAGACGAGGGCGAATGTGCTGAACAACAGGAATGCCATGAAAATCGAGGCGACGACCACGTTCGCTGGAGAGATGATTCTACTCACCCGGCGAGTTACCTCACGCACCTTCTCCAGAGTTTCATGAGCCAGTTCCACCTCTTCCTCGGTGAACGAGCGCTCCCCTATGTCCACTTGACCCTCTTCCTCAGACAATTCCTCCTCTGAGAGTTGCGGGTCGTCGGGGGTACCGACTAGGGAGTACATGCCTTCTGGTTCCTCGTCGTCCATTGTCACATCTCCTAGGTTATCGTTGCCAATACAGTGAGCACTGCGCTTGAGAGTGGTTCAGCGAACAGCCAGTGCGTGGATGATCCCTCGAATCCGGGCACGGCGTTGAGTAAACTCAAATCACCGGTCAGGCCGTTGACTCCGAGTGTGGAAGCAGATGGGATGTACGAGGTGGTCTGGGCATCGATGAGCACTCCGCGCGCCTCCAGCGTCGTTCCACTCACCTCAATCTGCATACTGCCGGTGGCAGCAATTCGTCCCCCGCGAACATCTCCAACCTCAATCACTGGATAGATGCCTGCGATGGTGTGTACCTGCACCGTGGCACTCTGGAGATTCTCACCTACAGCCTCCATCTGCTGCAACCAAACTCCCGGGGCTGCCGGTACATTCGATTGACGCACGTAGAGACGGCCAACACCGTCACCTGACGACGATATTGCGACGCCGAAGTCTTCCGTCGGTTGGATGGTTGCGTGTGAAGCCAAATTCTCGGCTAGCAGCAGTGAATCACCGTGAGAGTTGATTGCCCGACCAGCGGCGGAAATGAACATGTCCATTCCATCACCGGACGAGGAATAGGTGAGAGTGGGCATGCCCTGAAATGAGAGGTCCTGAGTGATGTCAAATCTACTCGAGGGCTCGACATCGAGATTCATGTCTCCGGGTACGTCGTTGATGAACACTGTGAGCGGCCACCATTCACCTTCGGAGTGAATCAGTTGCTGCATGAACACGGAATCCACACCCATACCATCCCGCTGCTGGTCCTCTGGTACAGACAACGACAGCGTTACGCGGCGACCTAGTGCAGCGTTGACATCAACGATGCGTGGGATGTCGGTGAGCAGTACCTCGGAGCGGGTACCTGAATTTCGGTCCAGTAGCATCGCGTGTACCGAATCGAGCCTGTGGGACATCTCGTAGTGCGACGCGATGGTGGTAGTCGGAATCGTCTGTCCGGTCTCAATCTCCAGTTGAGTCACCATATGCAGATCGGTTGCCGTTCCAGGGGTCAAACCGAGCGCGGTGACCTCCACATCCCTCCCTTCAAGTCCGTGAACGTCAATGATGAACTCGCTGCGCCGGGGAATCCACTGAGCCAAGTCCACTTCGAAATCCCAGACATCGCGCACTGTCTGGTTCTCGTAACTGACGAAGATGTTCACCACTGGAGGCAGGTCGGGCAGCCAAGCGCGCAGATGGAAGGCAGTTTGGTTATCCATCTCTCCCGCGGACAACGAGAGTCCGTGTACCCAGCTGGGTTCATCCAGTTGCATGCTTCCTTGGCGCACATCTAGTGTGAGCGAGAAGGGGGCGTTTGCATCGAGCGTCACTCCCGCTGAGAAATCGCCTGCTTCATCACCATCACCCGAGATGCTGGTGGCCAGTCCGCCTAGCATGTCGTTGACGCTCTGGCCTAAATCTGAGAATCCTGCTAGGAAGAAGCCGACTCCGGAGAGGCCGCTTTCCGACGAGAAATTCGGGATGACAAGGCCGCTCTCGGAATCCTCATCGCTTGGAACCGCGAGTTCGAGTACCGCTGGCAACGGTTCGATGAGTATGTCGCCATTCACCCCTTTGGTCGAATCTTCCCATTCTGTCTCATCGCGGAGAGCGAGCAGCAGAGGTTGGTCACCGGGAGTGACAAGCGTGGCGGTGGGCATTCCATCTCGGCCTTCGGCACCAGGAATCACTGGGGCAGCCCAACCAACCTCTGAGAGACCAGTTAGGCGAGCAGACAGCGACGCTTCATCGGTGTCGACATCCTGCCAGAACAGGAAGTGGTTACCATCCATCGTGCGCGGAGCGCTGGCATTGCCCATCTGCACGGATACTGATGAGATAGGCTGCTCGCCTACCCAAGAGAAATCACCAGTGATTCCCATGGTGAAATTCGCTGGCAGACCTTCCAGCAGAACCGCTTGAAGTTGAGTCCCGTTGCGTCCTGCATACAAGATATCGGCAATCGGCCGGTCAGCCCGCCAGATTGCCTCGGTATCGCCGATAATCAGGTCTAGTGTGGCTGGCTGCTCGGATATCTCGACCATCTGGAAGGCTGAACCTGTCAGTTGCACTCCCTGATGCTCGATGTAAATCAGTTTGAGTGGATCTCCGCCCTGCGTCTGTAGTGAGAACTGCTGAGAGTTCGATGCTTCATCATTCACGACATGCACCGCTATCAGCCCGTCGTGCTCTAGGCTGATGGCAACGGGAACAAGCGGGTCCATCTGCCCATGTCTTCCCTCGACATATGTCATGTTCAGGTCGGTGCTCATCACGATGTGTGGGCCGCTTCCCACAGGATGCAACCCTGAGCCGAGTTCCAGACGTACCCGCCCCATCATCATCGGTTGGCGACTCGCAGAGATGTCATCGAACAACACGATGTGCAACTCGCCACCGGTCCCGGCACCACCACCGTCGCCACCAATGATGCCGACTATCGATTCGGGAATGCTGTTCACTATCGCTCCAACATCGAGGAACACGTCGACAAGATTCAGGATGGTCGCATCGAGTAGTTGCGACAGAGGGTCAGCCTGCTGATTCTCAAGCACCTCAGAGGCATCATTTCCCCCAGAAAGCTCGAATGTCCCGTAGAGTACCAACGCGGTCGGCAGGTCTTGGGCATGGATGCGTAGTCTACGATGGTCCTCCACTGCACCAGAGCGCTGGAACCAAGAGATGTAGTCAATCTCCGTTATCGATTGTGTTGCTTGGAAAACCACCAGAGTATCTGGAGGTTCGGAAGGGTTCACCGGCAGGGAGTCGTCGTCGGCGTTGTTCGACTGGTCACGAGTGAAGTTCTTGATTGCCAGGATGGCAGATAGTTGAGTCGGCATCTGACCTGGGAGCGTCGGGCTCGATTCGCTACCCACCTGACGGAACACACGGCGTATCTCTTGTTGCGAAAGCGATCCGGATGGCATTCCTCTCAACCACCCGAGAGAATCGGTGGTGTTGCCGTACGGGTCACTTGGAGAAGCGGTCTGGTTCGAGCGGTCCTCGTGGAAGTGCAGATGCAGATCACAACGCTCGTCGGCATAGTACTCGATTGTGTCAAGCCCACCCTCTCCATCAAGACCCATGCCTGTGGTCAGCAACTTGTCGTTACGTAGCACGAGATCGATTACCTCAGGCAGCACGATTGCATCCTCCACTGGGTGAATGGCCAGATCAATGTAGGCGATTTCCTCTATGGGACGGTCCCCAGATGGAGTGGAGGGTTGGAAGTGGAGATATCCGAAACCGACCGCGACCGTGCACGGATGCAGGTGTGACGGAAGGTCATACTCTGTTTCAGGGTCGTAGTGCGACGGACAGTCGGTCTGCTCAGAGTTGTCGATATGAATCGCATACGGAGCAGCGATGGCGGCTATGCGAATGTCGCTCTCGTCAGGATTGCCGAAAATGGGTATGCCGGCGATGAGGGCGGCAAGGAATGAAGCACCAACCCCAGAGATGTCGAACCATAAGCGTTCGAGGCCAACCTCGAGTGAGAAGTCCTCTGGAGCCATCGTGAAACGTGAGTCGATTATCCAGACGTAACTCTCACCACTGGCCAACGGCGTCAAGGAGTAGGCGAACTGCTTCATCAGAGTCACCTCTAGCAATTCTAGGGCACCCCACAACGAATCATTCGGGTCGATGGCCACGACGTTGAACTCAATCGCAGGTTCCGCCCAAAGTATGGGTGGGTCGCCCTCCAAGCCCCATCCGTCCTGCTCATCCACAGCTACGGTCAAGCCAACGCGGATGTCCTCGTTGCCATCTCCATCCACATCCACTTCATGCAGAAGAGGGTCATTGCCGCTGGTTAGACCGAGCAATCCGAGTATGAACGAGCTCTCGGCGTAATCTATCTCCTCGTAAGCGTCGTATTCTACGCCACCTCGCGACCTGTAGTGAACCCAGACAATGAAATTGTCAGCAGTGAGCAGCGTGCCCCACATGTTGTCCGCCCATTCAGTTGGATGGTTGTCAGGGTTGAGCATCATGTCGTATGGATCTGGATGCATCACTTGGGGTGATGCAGTCGGCTGCATCGTCACTCCGTCGAGTGCACCATCGAGACGGGCGAGCGGATCGCCCCCATCAGATTCTCTCACCTCAAGGCGCACTTGGTCGAGTGCCTGGTTAGCCTCGATGATGACGCTGGAGTCGTCGATGAGCGCTTCCCGCTCATCCTGCACCTCGTCTAGTTTGGAGAGAATGCCGAAATCATCCGCACGGAACTGAAGTTGGACGGATGCAGCAGTCATCGGTGCTATGATTGGAAGCAAGAACAGCAGGGCCAGCACAGTGGCTGGGCGTAGCCTACGCCGAGTTGGCCCTGCTAGCAGAAGACGGGACGAGTCGCGCTCCACAACAGGAATCGCGTGTCCATCCCGCTTAGAGGGTTTGGTGGGATGCGCCGTTGGCGCATCGTACGCGCACGTGCGGGAGGTGAGCGATTAGCGCTGGAGTTTGATGCGCTGCTCGCACTTCGGGCAGGCAACCATCGCCTCAGATAGTTCAGGTGGCATCTCAACCGCGAATTGCTGATTGCACGCCGGACAGGACGTTCTCACAGTAGGCGTACTCGCCTGTGCTTCAGATGCAGGTTCGGGCACAGACTGCTCAGGAGATGTTACCGGCTGTGCATCTGCAGGTGGTGGGCTGGCAATCGTGGTACTGTCTGGCAATTGCACTGCACCTCCACCGGACTTCTTCGCTGGCTCGGGCTCGGCGGTTGGAGTGACATCTGGCTCTGGCTTATCCTTCTCATCGTCACCTCTGGTGCGCAAGAAGTCTAAATCGTCGAGAATCGGATCTTGTTCATCCTGTTTTACGTCGGCGACCGGTTCATCGGTCATGTCAGTGAATGCGTTCAGCGCATCGTCAGAGGGCATCTGGCCTGCTCCCATTTCCACACCTGCAAGTGCTGCAATCTCCGCCGACGCTCCCGCCCTGCCGGTCAACGCTACGCTGTGAGTGTTGAACATAGCAATCTGCTCGACGTCTGTCGGTTCCGGCTCAGCCACCTCTTCCTCCTCCTGAGCCGCAGCATACGCGGCCAATTCCGTTTCTTCCAACTGATTCTGGTAGCGATTCCACATGAACCAGCTGCCGCCACCGAGCAGCACGATGATGACCAGTGCTATTCCTATCTGAACAAAGGGAACATTGCTGCCGGTTTGGATGGTAGCAGCCGCCTCAACCTCGATGAGGTGGTCGACCGACTTGTTCAATCCTCCATCGTTATGCACAGTCACGACCACCCAGATGGCTCCTGAATCACTGAAAGTCCAACTGACCGTCTCTCCTTCCGCCTGCACGTCGTTGGAATCGTATCCATCACCGTCAGCATCGTTGCGCTTGTCGAAATCCCACGTGTAGGTCAATCCGCTCGATTCGGTGTCGGTTGCGCTCGCGCTGAAGGTAACCTCCTCGCCAACGATTGTGTCGGAGGGGCCTGTAATCGGTGTGACTACTGGAGCGGTCCCATCACGTACCTCGACAATCACACTCGCCGAGGCGATTTGGTCGGCTCCGTCCGTGGCAGTGATCTCGATGGTGTGGTTGCCTGTAGAGTTGAACGAATGGAAGAAAGTGGAGTTACTCTGATTGAATGACTGCACCAGCAGGCCATCGACTCGCCAATCCTCTCGCTTAATCATCCAGTTGTCAGTCGAAGTAGAGATGAGCGAAAAGTTGCTGTCGACATAGCGAGTTAGTGGGTTTGAACCCCCGAGAATCGATGCTGTAGGATTGGTCAAATCCTGCACTGTCACAGATACTTGCCCTGTATCATTGCGACCATCCACGCCGTTCACAGTGGTGGTGACGGTCTTGACTCCAGGAGAGGTCCAGAAGACCTCGACTGTGGTCCCGGTCTGCGTAACTGATTCGCCTCCATTCAGGTCCCAGCCAGTGAGCGTGAGATCTACCTGTTCTGACATGTTCGGAGTCGCATTCACATCGAGCAAAATCTTCTGGCGAACGTCGACACTAGCGAGATTGGCGTTGGTCGAAATCTGAGGGGACAAGACTGGGAGTAACTCAACAATTACAGTGGCGCGCGCTTCAGTGATGCCATCCCCACCCCCAAATGGTCCAGCTTCATTGTCGATGAACATGTAGAGTGGCTGTCCTGCATATTCGCTGGTGACTGTCCACGGATTGGCTACCGCGCTGGTGATGCTCAGCAGTTCTGTTCCTGATATCCAGAAATTACCGCCGGCGTTCATGAGGTAGTTGTTACGCTGTTCCTCGGTCATGATGAACACATCCGGGTTACCCAGCAAAGGAAGAGCAGAGATTGACACCTGCGTGCCTTCATCGAGAGTCAGAGTTTCTGGTCCGAGCAACTGTCGCTTGGATCCAGGAGCCAACGATTGGAGTGAGTCGCTAACCGTCCAGTACGGAGCGGAGGGGAAGGTGATTGACAACGCAACATCGGTGTCAAAACCTCCCTGCGCACCATTTCCATTGTCTCCAGAGTGCTCCATGTGGTCAATCACGACGTACCAGGTGGTCTGTGAGATGTCATCCGGCCCCTGCCAATGCCACTCGGTGCCATTTCCAGAGAGAGACTCCAACGATGTGTTCTGCTCCCAGAATCCGGGCATTCGATATGATTGCTCATTCAGGTAGGCTGACAGAGGTCCACCCTTGAATACGAGAAAATCGATTGGCGCGGGGTAGACGTCTAAGTCGAATGCGACTACAGTTCCAGGGGTCAGCTCTCCTAGGTTGATTGACATGCAAGTCTGATTCAACATCGTCACCGATGGTGGTAGGGTCCCAATGTCGACCATCTGACAGGAGATAACGCGCCCGGCGGCGTCGCGGTCGGCAGAGGTGAGCTCTAGGTCATCGCTCATGCGTTGACCGCTCTGGAATACGGCCGGTGCTGTGCTGGAGATGAGCAGAACGAGTAGGACGAGCAGCGCGCGTGAGCGGAGCATCGTTTCGGTGGGGTGGTTGCTCCCCTCTTCA
>CAXEUS010000176.1:0-6712 GCA_963999385.1 uncultured Candidatus Poseidoniales archaeon
AGTCCTGTTGCGGTCAACGATTTGCTGATTGCATCTAGAGTAACAGTGTACTGTCCCACCTCAGGCCTAACCTGTACTGGATGTACATGTTCCACACCTGATGCGGTCATTGTCGAATACACCTGATCGAATACGAGCATCACTGGTTTACTGCCAGCAGCACGCCTCTGCTCATTCTCCTGAATGATTACATCACATATCGACCCGAGTTCATCAGCAGTGAAACAGGTGCCAGATGGATTCAATGGGCTGTTGAGAATCAGCACGCGCATATTCTCAACTTCCTGCTCCACCTGCTCTGCAGTGGGAAGAAATCGTGATGCTGCTGTTGTTACAAGTGGAATATCTACAGCATGATTTAGATGTGCGTAGTGGTGATTATTCCATGCGGGAACGCCGTGAGCCAGCCCATCACCGGCTTCAAGGAACAGGCGAAAGGAGGCGTATAGCGGGGGGCGAGCACCTGAGCCGACGACGATTCCCGCTGAACCCACATCGACACCGTAACGAGTCCTCATCCACTCAGCCAGACTGGCGCGTAATTCGGGAATGCCGGCGGCCGGAGGATAGTTTGTTTCGCGACTGTCCACCGCTTCATGTATCATCTCGAGCAGATGTTCAGGTACGCCGAATTCTGATGGTGAGAAATCCCCTATTGTTAGCGGAGCCAGTTCCCGACCTCCATCACGCAGGCGCCTTACATCTTCAGCGATAGCGAGGATGCGGCTACGCTGCATGCGCCCAGCGGTGTCTGATAGGCACCACCCCGCAGTTTCCTCATCCATGCGATTCAGGGCGACCGAGGCGGGTATTAGACTGCTCCCTATGCGAATGCTCAAGGCGGTGGCGCTAGCGTTCCACTCCGATGGTTGACACATGGGGAGCCCTGAGGGCACACGTCGGCGAGGGGATTCCCGAAGCCCCACCAAGCGCTCCCACTCGCGACGACTCTGTCGAACATGCTCCCGCACGTCGGCAGTTGTTGACCGACTCGGAGATGCGATTGGCCTTACACAATGCATTGCGCTACTTCCCCCCATCCATGCACGAACTTCTTGCACCAGAGTTCGCTGATGAGTTGTGCACCCATGGGCGCATCTACATGCACAGATTTCGCCCGACTGAATACGATATGCGGGCTCATCCACTGGACGCTTATCCAGCCCAATGTCGCGACGCTGCCGCAATAATGCTGATGATTCAAAACAACCTCGATCCAGAGGTTGCCCAGTTCCCGCATGAGTTGATCACCTACGGGGGCAATGGCGCGGTTTTCCAGAACTGGGCACAGTATCGTTTAACGATGAGATATCTCTCACTGATGACTGATTCTCAGACTCTGGTGATTTACTCCGGCCATCCGCTTGGACTGTTCCCCTCGCACCCTTCATCACCCCGGGTGGTCGTGACCAATGGGTTAGTAGTTCCAAATCACTCATCTCAAGATGATTACGAGCGATTCAACGCGCTGGGTGTCTCACAATATGGGCAGATGACAGCTGGGTCATACATGTACATCGGGCCGCAGGGCATCGTTCATGGCACTACTATCACACTGCTCAATGCCGCTAGACGATACCTTGGCCTCAGTTCATCTGACGGACTTGCTGGCGTCACCTTCGTCACCTCCGGTCTTGGTGGCATGTCTGGGGCTCAGGCAAAGGCGGCAGTGATTGCAGGTGCAGCTTGCCTTATCGCGGAAGTCAATCCCGCCGCGGTAGCCAAACGTCATTCTCAAGGATGGCTCGAACAGGTTTCAGATGACCTGGATGACGCGATTGACAGGCTTCTCTTAGCAGCAGAAGCGGGGCAGGCAACATCGATTGGCTACGTTGGAAACATCGTCGACCTTTGGGAGCGGTTGCATGAACGAGGGATCTCCATTTCACTCGGTTCTGACCAGACTAGCCTGCACAACCCGTACCAAGGGGGGTATTTCCCCGCCGGCATCAATATCGATGACGCTCTCCAGATGATGGTCAATGAGCCGGACAAATTCAAGGATGCTGTACAACTGAGTCTCAGGAGGCAGGCTAGTGCGATTAACTCCCTGTGCGACGGGGGGATGCACTTCTGGGACTATGGCAACGCCTTCCTACTGGAAGCAGACCGTGCAGGGGCCAACGTACGCGCCGTGGGCGGTGGATTTCGCCACCCCTCATACGTTGAGGACATCATGGGGCCGATGTGCTTCGATTACGGATTCGGCCCCTTCCGTTGGGTCTGTTGTTCACGAGAGAGTGGCGATCTGGAAATTACAGACAACATTGCTGCTGAGGTACTCGAATCTCTGGCATCCACAGCGACGCAGGAGACACGCCAACAACTACTGGATAACTTGCACTGTATACGCGATGCCGCATCGAATGACCTCGTTGTCGGATCAATGGCTAGGATTCTCTATGCCGATGGAACCGGAAGGATGGAAATCGCCAGTGCGTTCAACACCGCGGTGAAGGATGGTCGGTTGTCAGGTCCCATAGTTCTCGGAAGGGACCATCACGATGTGGGAGGTACGGACTCACCATATCGAGAGACTGCTGACATCATGGATGGATCGATGTTCACAGCGGACATGGCGATTCACAATTTCGTCGGTGATGCGTTTCGTGGAGCTACCTGGGTCAGTCTGCACAACGGTGGTGGAGTGGGATGGGGTGAGGTAATCAACGGTGGATTCGGCATGGTCTTAGATGGGTCAGACGAGGCGGAAGGGCGCCTTCGCTCGATGTTGTCGTGGGATGTCAACAACGGCATCGCTCGTAGGTCATGGGCTAGAAACAAAGGGGCTGAGTACACTGCACGCCAAGTCATGCAGGAAGATTCGGATGTTTGCATCACTCTACCCCATCATGCTGACGAGGAATTGGTTAATCGAGCATTCAATGATTAGAGGGTCCATAGGACCCTCCGATTCGTCAATCAGCGTTATATCTCAAATTCAGGTCGGCGCAGACATGACCCTCGAACTCAATGGCACGAACTTGTCCATCGAGGACTTGGAATCTGTCGCCAGAGATGAATGTCAGGTCTCTGTCAGCGATGCATCCTGGGACCGTATACGCGCATGCCGGGACATGATTCGGAAAAAGATTGATGCTCACGAAGTGATGTATGGGGTAACAACAGGAATTGGAGAATTCAGCGAAGTCGTACTCACTCCCGAACAGGTTCGCGAATTCCAGAGATATCTGGTATATTCTCACGCGGCTGGAATCGGTGATGCGATGCCGGCTGATGTGGTTCGCGGTGCAATGACTGGTCGCATCAACGTTCACTGTCATGGAAATTCTGCTGGTAGAGAAGAATTGACGCAGATGCTTGTTGAGATGCTCAATCGCGGGGTGACTCCGGTCGTGGCCTCCAAAGGGTCTGTAGGGGCATGCGGCGATCTCTCTCCCATGGCTCAAGTAGCAATGGTGATGATGGGCGAGGGGGAAGCATGGCATGATGGAAAGTTGCTTTCCGCTGTTGATGCGCTGGCCTCTACGGGGCTATCTCCAATCGAGTTGCAAGCACGTGATGGTTTGGCGATAATCAATGGCAGCAACATGCTGACTGCTATGGCGGCGCTAACCCTGTGCGATGCTACACGTTGGCTACGACTGCATGATATCGCCACCGCCATGACTCTTGAGGCGTTGAACGTGAACATGCAACCCTACGACGCCCGATTGCATGAGTTGCGTGGATTTGCGGGCTCCCAGAAGGTCGCGTCGAATATTCGTCGTCTGACTGACGGCTCACATATTCTCGCACAGGAGGGGAAGAAAGTGCAGGACGCCTATTCACTTCGCTCGACCCCACAGGTGATTGGGGGGTTGCGGGATGGAATCGAATACGCCCGTTCTCAGGTTGAAATAGAACTCAACGGCGTTGGAGACAACCCTGTCTTCCTAGTGGATGAACAAAGGGTAATCACCGGGGCGAACTTCCAAGGTACACCTGTATCGCTACCAATGGAGATGGTTGGCACTGGCCTTTCGATGGGCGCAGTGCTATCTGAGCGTCGACTGAACCGAATGACCAACCCGGCTCTGTCTGGGGGTCTTCCGCCATTTCTAACGGAGCACGCCGGTATGCATTCGGGAATGATGGTCGCTCAGTACACAGCTTGTGCACTGATTGCTGAAACGCGTATCCTAGCCCACCCCGCTGCCAACCAGAGTATTCCGGCCGCCGCCGATCAAGAGGATTTTGTCAGCATGGGATTGACAACTACCCAGAAGACACAGCAAATCATGGAGAACTGCTTCGGAGTACTTGCCATCGAGATGGTGGCTAGTGCACAAGCGCTCGACATCCGTGGTGGTAAGCCAGGTGCAGGGGTAGCCGCCGCTCATGGTGTGATTCGTGAGCACATCGACCATCTCGATGAAGACCGACCACTATACCCAGACAATTACACGATGGTGGAATTGCTCAAGTCTGGAAAATTGCTAGATGCTGTAGAGGATGCCATAGGGGCTCTAGATTAGCGAGCTTCGGCCAGTATTCTAGTTAGATTTGCCTCGATATCATCGAGTCCAGTCAGTTGCATCAGACGGAAGCGAAGTTTTGTCACCTCAGTAGTGAATCCCAGTGCTTCCAGCTCACGAATACGTCGTTCGCACTCCACAGCTCGGCGTACTTTCTCCTCGTACTCCACGTAGCGAGCGTAGCGGTCTTCCCTTTCCATAACCAAGGCGGCCAATAGATCACTGACATCGAAATCCATCGCACTCCACTGTTCCATTCGTCTCTGCAACACCGCCCGCGACAAGCTGGCTTCGGGAATCCGGCTGAGCATCACCAGCCCTGGTTCCACTTCCACCCCAGGAGTGATGATTTCATCGAACTCGACCTTCTGTGGGTCTGCATCATCCGGTTCAATTTCCCGCTCAGAATGAACATCGTTGGGTTCTTCATCCACTTGCGTCGATATGGTTGTATCGAACACGGGTGCTTCTCTACGAATCTGGGCCACCTGGGTGGAATCGAATGCCGATGGAGAGAAGGGGAGAAGGACGGCCCACTCACTACCTGCCGCCGCGTCCGCAATACTACGAATGAAGTTCAGCGTGGCATCATATCCGTGCATGCTGATGAGATATTCTACTGCATCGAGCCAGATATGGCCGCCAGCAGTTTCGATTCTATCCATGATGAACTGATGCAGCCGTTCCAGAGTCGGCTCTATTGAGGATGGGGATTCCTTCTCACTGAGCCACCTATGGTCGATTTCCTCGAGACGAATCAACTGCTCCAGTCTCTGTGGTGAAAGTCTAGTCAGTACCACCAATTCAGTAGCACTCAATCTCATCATTTGTTGAAGCCACAGGTAACTTCCCCGAGGGTCATCTGTCTGGATGCTGTGTATCCGGCCTACGACTGGTACAGACACAGTTTCCATGGCCACCATACCACTGTTACTGAGGCCCGTTATTGACGCCTTCGGCGTCATCATATTCATCAAAACCGTTCTAGAAATGCTACTCAGCATGTTCGTCAAGCATTATATTCGCATGTTAGTTGCACAGTTCGGGTACCAACGTGGCAGATTCAGACGAACAGGATGATGACGGAGTGTCGGGGGGGGATTCCGCCGATGTTGAATTAGCAGAATGCGGTGCATGTCGAGCTCAGATTCCAATCGATTCCACCTCATGCCCTGAGTGCAATATCAGTTTCTCCGGAGTGACTTCTGAAGAACTGGGTGAATGCGGCTCCTGCGGCAAGTTAGTTTCACTCAATTCTACATCCTGCCCCGAATGTGGCGTGAATTTCATCCTCGATGATCTAGTCTCCGAACTGCGTGAGTGGCTGAAGCAGAAGAGTATCACTGTCACGATTCTGTTCAAGGAGGTCGATGCCGATGGCGATGGCGTGCTTACTGCCGACGAGGTGAAGCAGGCTCTGAGCAGTCGTAACCTGTCATTCCTAGGTGCGGACGAACTAGATCGGTTCCTGATGCAGATTGACCTAGATCGCGATGGTACCATCTCATTCGGCGAACTGGCGGCCGCCCTGATGATTCCCATGGGTGTTTCTGACGATGACGCGCCCGAAGAGGAGAGCGAGGTGTCGCCTACCGCGGATGATGATTCTGAACCCACCTTGGATGATTACTCATGGAGTGAAGATGTCCTTTCAAAAATTCTTGAGGGGCACGGGATATCTGATAGAGACGCATTCCTCGAACATGCCAAATCATTCGATGAGGATGGCAACCTATACCTGAAAAAGTCCGAGTTAGAATCAGCTGCAGAAGCATTCGAATCCTCTGATGAAGTAGAATCTGCAACGGATGAACAGGACGCTGATGATGGCGACGTAGAAGATGATTCTACTGAGGAAGAGGAAGACGTCGAGGCTGATGGAGAAGCCGAGGATGACTCTGATGATGGCGATGATTCTGATGACGATGATTCTGATGAAGACGAATCAGATGACGACGATGAGGATGATGCCGTCGAGGAAGATGATGATGAGGACGACTCGGATGATGATTCGGATGATGACGATGCCGAAGAGAAGAAGGTCGACGAGGGTCCATCCAAGTTGCAGATTTGGCTAATGCGCAACGAGGAGAACATCTTCCCCATAGGCTGGGCTGCTCTCGGTCTGGCGCTGGTGGCTGTGGTCATCAACATCTTCGGATTCTTCTCCAAGATTCTCAAATGTGACGAGGGGGATAACGCGTGGCTGCTCAACCAGGATTACTGTGCCAACA
>CAXEUS010000177.1:0-19088 GCA_963999385.1 uncultured Candidatus Poseidoniales archaeon
AATCACATGCTTCAGGCTCGCAGACCTGATTCGTGGCCGCGTTCCGCCCACACCTTGATCTGTCTGGACTGGACCGTGCAAGGACTCGCAGAACACTGCGTCAGGCGCTGGCTGATTCTCGATGAATCCGGAATGCCAACACTAGCCCAGATTGAAAGACCGTGGACAGAGATAGAATCCTTGCAGACGTGCCATCCCAGTGAATCAGATGAAGAAAATCTGGAGGCTACCCTCGACCGGTTACACGGATGGTTGCTAGATGATGAGCGAGCGCGCCTCGGACCGTTGCTCGATGAACTGCGCCACAATGTGCAACAGGCATGGATGGGCAGAATCGAGCGGGAGCGGGATCAGGTTGCGCAGGCGCGCTGGCGCGAGTACCATCAGGATACTCCAGTCGATGAACGCTGGCTGCGTATGAAGCAGGGTATGATTCGCCGACTGACGATTGAACTGGACGACCGCATCGAGCGGCTTGACCGAGTGCGTGGGGGGCTCCAAGCGGAATTGTCGGCGCGCATCGTCGTCAAGTTGGAACCGTGATGTGCTGGGCAATGCCGCCTCACTCATCCTCGCCTTCAGGGTCATGATCGCGCATCGCTTCTCTTAGTGCTGGAGCGTGCGGAGCGAGTGACTCCACGGTCCGTCCTTCGGGCTTCAGCGCGCGTGCGAGTTCCATACGCGTGCGCGTGTCGATTCTGACATCGAATCCCTCCAGACTGTTGCCGATATCATGTTGCAGCCTCCCTCCAGTACGGTCCCAGTCCATCAGCAGAATAATCGCGTCGCCATTGTCGACCTGGTTGCGCGTGCCATATGTTTCGTGAAGATGAGCGACCAGACGTTCTCTGTCCCAACCGCGGTTGACCCGTTCCACAGGTCCTGTGAATCCAAGTCTCCTGAGGGCTACCTCGTCCTTCTTTCCCTCGATGAGAACTGGGCATCCTGCACCTCCTTCATTGACAGGGCGATTGCGCAAACGCGCCTCACCCAACGCTCGGCCTGCCACTTGGAATCGTACCTCACGATCTGGTGGTCCTGCTGCCTTCGCCCGGTGGCTTATCCAGTCATCTGCCGCCATGCTTCACCCCTCCAAAGCGGCAGTGAGAGTGTTCAGTACCGTGTCTCGGTCCACTCCTTCTATGCGGATGCGTTTGCGCCGGCTGTGGTCTCCCTTTGCCAGTGTGAGTGTAGCCCCGGTACTCGAAAGTGCCATGGTCAGCAAGTCACAAACCGCCTCGTTCGCAGCGCCCTTGCGCGGCTGAGAACGCACGGCCACCTGCAGAGTGTTGCGCCAGGTGTTGAGCGCAACCACGGCATCACGAGATGAACCAGGAGTCACCTCGATGGAGAGCAGCAGGCTGCCGTCAGGCTCCTCTGTGAGTACCTCGTCCCAATGTTCCACGCTGAGCGCAGTCGGTTCACACCCATCAGCGGAGCGGTCAATCCAGTGAGTGGCCGCCTTCCTCAAGTTGCTCGTCGATTATTCGATAGAGATCTTCGCGACGAACCGGCTTGGGAACGAATGCGTCACAACCGGCCTCGAGCGCCTTGCGGCGATCCTCAGGAGATGAGAAGGCGGTCACCGCGATGATACGGCTGTCGCGCACAAGCGGGTGGTTGCGGATGTTGGCGGTGAGTTGCAGTCCATCAGTCCACGGCAACTGTATGTCCATGAAGATCAGTTCGTAATGACCATCCTGTAGTGCCTCGAACGCCTGATTTGCATCCTCGGCGATGGTGACATCCTCGATGCCCTTGCCAGTCAACAACGCCTGCATCAGGCGTATGTTCACATCGTTATCCTCGACCACCAGTGCCCGCATCGCTCTCAGGGTAGGATTCGGGCTGCTCAATTCAACCCTTTGCATCAGTGGTTGGATTGTGACCGAGTATCAAAGTGCGTTGAACCATCTCCAGTACTAGTTACTGTTACGTGTTTCACAGCACCCCATAGGGGTGCTTGCCAACGCTTAAACACGGACCGCGTAACGAGCGGCCGTTGAGGGCGCAGCATGGAGTTCGGCGGCGACATCTTCCAAGAGTTGTACATCGAATTCATGTTCTGGTCAATCCTCGTGGGAGTGATCACTTTCGCATGGATGATTCACCACTCATTCACCTATCGAATGTCGGACCATGAAATGGGTGGCAAGCGCAGGCAACTGCGCTCGCAACTCGACTCACTGCACCACGAGATGAAGCGGGCTGGCATGGACCTAGATTTCGATATCGAAGAGCCTGACGATGAACATGCATTGCCTAATGTGGACAACATCAAGGTCGGCGTTTTCCCCAAGGAGAATGACAACCTGAAATTGGAACTGGCCTGGACAATCGTTCCGTTCATCCTCATCTGTTACCTCTGTTGGATATCGTGGGCGCCGACGGACGCGATCTGGCCGTCCGCCCATGAGTTGGAGGATGCGCACGAGGTCGGAGTGCACGGTCAGCAGTGGTTCTGGGACTTCGACTGCAAAGGACTCACCAGCGACCTGTGCGATGTGGGTGTGGACAGCGATACGGGGTTGACCGTTTTGAGCCTGAAACAGAACGAGCAATATCTTCTGAACCTCTCAGCGGAAGATGTGATTCATGCACCGAAGATCGTACAGTACGGACTCACCGAGGATGCGGTGCCGGGGATGTACACGACCATCGTGTTCACGCCTGATGAGACAGGCAAGTACTTCCTCGACTGCGCCGAGTACTGCGGTGACAACCACGCCTACATGACGGCAATAATCGAGATACACGCTTAGGAGAGATGAGAATGGGAGTGCGCAACGTCTGGACTGTCCGTGCGATGGTGATCGTAGCGGTGCTATTCGCCGCGCTGATGTTCTCCCCTGAGCACGACGCCCGCCCCACTGGAATCAGCGGTGTTGACACGGGATGCAACTGTCACGATGGCGCTGTAAGCAGTGATGTTGTGGCGAGCATCACTCTAGCGAACGGCTCGGCACTACCGGATAACTACGAACCGGGAACGACCTACTCCCTGCTCATCTCGTTTACTGGCGGGCCTGCCGAAGATGACAATCCGAGCCGCATGAATACGGGTGGATTCAACCTCGTTGCAAGCAAGGGCACGTTTACCTCCACCGATGAGAATACTCAGATTATGGCGGGTGAACTCACCCACACGGACGCTGGTAACGACCAGCAGGCGTGGAACGCCGACTGGACTGCGCCCGACAGTGGTTCGGCGGTGTTGCGACTGA
Organism: uncultured Candidatus Poseidoniales archaeon; assembly: GCA_963999385.1. Classification (GTDB taxonomy): domain Archaea; phylum Thermoplasmatota; class Poseidoniia; order Poseidoniales; family Thalassarchaeaceae; genus JAKUTA01. Next base: position 3,225 of record CAXEUS010000177.1, read on the forward strand.
TGGTCAACTCGGTCAACGGTGACAACTCTGCCAGCAGCGACGACGGTTGGAACACGGTGAGCTACACCGTATCGGGCGCGGGCGGTGAGGCACCGACGATGCAGGCCGACGGCCTGACCGTGCTGTTCAGCGGCATCCTGTTGACAGCCATTCTTTTCGCCATCGCACTCGTCTTTGTCTTCTACACGCGCGACCCTGAGTCGTTCTCTTGGAAGCGCTTCCAACCATGGATAACTCACTGGCTGACGACGACGGACCACAAGGGCGTCGGCACGCTCTACTTCGTCTCCGGGCTGTTCTTCCTCGGTGTGGGTGGAATACTGGCGATGATGATACGGATTCAGTTGTCCTCTCCAGGGAACGACTTTCTGACGCAGGACGAGTACAACTCGTTCTTCACCCTGCACGGAACCGTGATGATTTTCCTAGCAGCGATGCCGCTCATAAACGGCTTCGCCAACTGGATAGTACCACTACAAATCGGTGCCAAGGACCTCTGCTTCCCGCGACTCAATGCGATGTCGTTCTGGCTGCAACCGGCCGGTGCCGTAATGATACTCTCAGGGGTGTTCAGTGGCATGGGTGCCGACGTGGGATGGACCGGTTATCAGCCAATCACGTCCACAACTGACCATACTGGTGCGACCTTCTGGCTCGCTGGGCAGATATTGCTAGTCGCCTCTTCGACCCTGACCGGCATCAATTTCATCGTCACTATCGCCACGATGCGCGCACACAACATGGGCTGGATGCAGATGCCACTGTTCACTTGGTCAATCCTCGTATCAGTGATGATGCTGTTCATCTCCATCCCAGCATTCGGCATCGGTCTGATTGAAGCATATCTTGACCGAACAATATCAACGGTGTTCTACAACACCGCAGCCGGCGGTGATCCACTGCTGTGGAGCCACCTGTTCTGGTACTTCGGACACCCTGAGGTGTACGTGGTTGTCGTACCTGCATTCGGAGTCATATCCGAGGTGATTGCAACAAGCGCGCGACGAACTATCTTCGGCTATCGTTCGATGGTCTACGCACTGGCAGGAATCGGATTCGTAGCCTTCATCGTCTATGGACACCACATGCTCACCAGCGGTATGTCGCCATTCCTACGATTCGCGGTGATGCTCACCACAATGCTGGTGGCGGTGCCGACAGGCATCAAGATTTTCAATTGGTTGAAAACAATGCATCGGGGATCGCTCGTTTACAGGACTCATACACTGTGGGCGCTCGGTTTCCTTGTGACGTTCACCTTGGGTGGCATCTCAGGGATGTTCTTCCCAGCCATCGCCATGGACGTACACCTGCATGAGACCTACTTCGTGGTCGCTCACTTCCACTACGTTCTGGTCGGTGGAACCGTGTTCGGTCTGTTCGCAGGCTTCTACTACTGGTATCCAAAGATCACTGGACGGATGATGGATGAACGACTGGGAATACTGCACTTCCTGTTGGCTTTCGTCTCCTACAACGGAGTGTTCTGGCCGATGCACAAACTCGGTCTATTGGGTATGACCAGACGACACCATACCTACTACATTCGAGCAGATGAGTACAGCGACATCATCGGTACGCTTCCACCTGAAGCTGCCCAGTGGAATGAATTCATTACGATATGTGCTTTCATCTTCTTCCTCTCCAACCTAATCATGGTGTACAACATGGTCGCCTCGATGCTGAACGGCCGTAAGGCACCAGCAGACCCGTGGGGTGGATGGTCGTTCGAGTGGCTGACCACTTCACCGCCACCAACTCCGAGCTTCGATGAGATTCCGACTCTGGAGAACGCCAATCCTGAACATGAACCAGGCAGGCTGACGAAGATGCTTGAGAGAATCATGGTACCTGATCAAGAAGATGAGGTGGGACATTGAGCGACGACCACGGATACCACCACGGCCCACACGACTGGAGTCATGGGGCTCCACACAACAGTTGGGCGCCGATCATCATGAGTATGGGTGCAGGCATCTTCCTGTTCGGTTTCGCCAAGACGTTCACTATGAATGAGGGGATGAATGGCTACATCTACGACAGCGCGCCGCTGTCGATGACTATCATCGGATTAGCGATTATGTTCGCAGGCCTGATTACCTGGTGGAAGCAGGACATGAGCTTCGACGGTACATACGAGCCACAGGCTACCGAAGGCAGCGCTCCATTCGCTAACATCGACATCCGCAAGGTCGGCATGTGGGTGTTCCTGATGTCTGAGATGATGATTTTCTCGTCACTATTCTCCACATACATCCGCTACCGCACCAGCATCGATTCCTGCTACTCGCTCGAGGGTACAGTCGTCGAGCCCGGAACCGCCTGCTGGCTGCCAGCATCCTACTTCATCGCCAAGGGTGGAGAGCACGCCCATTCGACGCTCGGATTCATGCCAGACGCTCTGGTTCCAGGTGCGATCAACACGTTCGCGCTAATCATCTCGTCATACACCATAGTGATGGCACTGCAGACCGCCAAGCGTACGGATCTGGACCACGCCGAGCGCAGCATCAAGATTCGTAACTACCTCGGGGCTACCTTCCTATTGGCTACATTGTTCCTAATCATGAAGATGGTCGAGTGGTTCATCGGATTCCACATCGGACCGTTCCACGCCCCCTCCCTGCTCTCAGACCAATTCACCATCCACAACGATGCCTACACGTATCACTACGGACATGGCGCGGAGGCTGGGGCGATGACTGTTGACATACGCATGGCGGCCTCCGCATTCTACGTCACCACGGGCACACACGGAGCGCACGTGTTCGCGGGGATCGTTGGTTTAGGCTACATGGTAGTCAAGGCACACAAAGGCGGCTATGGGCCTGGCAACGCGGTGAGCATCGAGTACTTCGGGCTCTACTGGCACTTCGTCGACCTAGCATGGGTGTTAGTGTTCCCAGCGTTCTATCTGTATTAATGAAGAGAGTGATTTGAGATGAGTGCGAAAATAATGGGATTCGATGCGTACAACTTCAACTTCTTCTGGCTGATGGTTTTGACCGCCATTGAAGTTGGAGTAGTAGCAAGTTCTGAGGACATGGCGTGGGCAACGCTGGTGTTCGTGCTAGTCTCAATAGGGGTCGTGAAGTTCATCGGCATCGCAGCGGTATTCATGCACCTGCGCTTCTCACCTGATTCGAACATCCTGACCGCTACAGCGTTATTTCCAGCGGTTTTCATCGTGTTGATGGTACTGATGGTGGGGCTGACAAGTCCCAACGGTGTTGAGAATCTGCCAGCCTTCTGTAGGCCGGGATACTACGGTCTTTGAGCGGATTCAACCTGAATCCATTTGATGGAGAGCCTTCTGGGTCGAGGTGTGCGGACGTCGCATAGCCTGGTATCGCGCCGGATTTGAAATCCGGTGACCTTGTGTCTCGGGAGTTCAAATCTCTCCGTCCGCGCCTCTCGTTACCCTGTTCAGTACCCCGATGAATTAACAAATACCTGCTTTGACGGGATGACATGAACAGACTGCTGCCTGCCGTATTACTGGCAACGATGCTGTTGCTACCAGGATGCTTGCACGAGGATGATGGACATGACACACAGAAATTCAACGGGCTGGACTACAATCCGCCAATCACCGCACCGGACTTCACGCTCACCAATCAGCACAACACGACTACCACGCTGTCCGAACACTCCGGAAAGGTGGTTGTGGTTGCATTTACCTACACACACTGCCCAGATGTCTGCCTCGCCGTAGAGGCAAATCTCTACTCGGTGATGACCGAACTAGGCCCTGATTACGGATCTGATGTGGAGATTATCTCGATATCAATCGACCCGATGCGGGACACTCCGGAACACCTGCTCAACTGGACGACTGAACGCGGCTACACCTGGCCGCACGTCACCAGCGAGGACCACATGGTGATGATGGGTCTGTGGAACGACTGGGGCATCGCAGTGGATAACGACCACATCAACAGCGACCATTCCGACCATGGAGACAACAATACGAGTCAGAACGCTACCTCCGAAGAGGAGCACCACGAGGAGGGCGAACATGAGAATGAAGGCCAAGATGGCGAAGCAGCTGAAATCTACGAGGTTGGGCATAGCACTGTCACATTCATCATCGACGATGATGGCATGAAGCGGGTCGCATGGGTGGGCTCAGATTGGTCTGTACACGGATTCCTCGAGGATGTCTACACACTCATGGGTGAAGATGAACAAACCTCTCACGGGCACTGAATATGTCCTTCATAATGTAAATCAGGCGTCCTGTGACGCTTGAAAAGCGTCATCAATGCGGGCTCGCCTGCGCGAGTCGTGCCTCAAGGTCTGCGACTAGTCGGAATCCTGCTGCTGGCAGCGATGCTCTCAGGATGCGTTACAGAACCTGTGGCTGAATGGGGTGTTGACGGCCTGACTGTGAAAATGGACGAAGAGGCGGGCACGGCGACAATTTGGAATAACCCCCGAGAATCCTCAGCAGAAGAGCAACAGGCGGTCAATCTGATTGGTTGTGACAATAATCATGTCATACCGCAAACAGATGGTGACATCAACAGGACTTCGCATAAGGAGAAGGTACACATCGAAGGCTGGCTGGCAGCTAGCAAGAATTTCCCTGATGGATTTGAAGGCGAGGATATCGGCGGAGCGGAGCGGGTGAGTGCAGCTTCGGTCATTATACGGATGACCGAATACGACAATGCGGAGCAAAGCGAGAACGGGCGGTTGACTATCACCAAGTGGGATTACCCAACTCTGGGCATCAAGGCGCGGCCTCCGGGTTACATGAAATCAAGTGATTTCCCCCATCCCCAATGGTCTGTTGTCGGATTGGTCCCAGGTAACGAGAACGTGCTAGAAGGATTCGCGGCGCTCGACTGGAATCAGAAGATTTCTCTTGAAGGATGGCTGATGCATGATAACAATTCGAGTAGTGGATGGTATCCAATAGAGGTTCGAGCTACGGATGACGGGGACTGCCGCATCTTCGCCGGCATCGGAAACGATGGGTTCAGCGGCTCGATGCTGGTCACCTCGATTAGACTGGAGAATCATGGAACCATCGACAGCGACCACTCCTACAACGCCTACAAGGTGAGGTTTCTCGGGAGCGCCGGTTACATGCTCCTCCTGATGGCGGCAGTAGCCGGTGCCTTCGTGCTGTTCGTCGGCTCCACCGGAATGATTCGAACGGGCGCTAAATGGAGCGCAAAACGGATGCTCTCCGAAGCACAGATGGTTGCTGCCAAGGGAATTCGTCGCGAACTGAAGGATGCCAAGGCCACGATTGAGGAGGCTACCGGTACCGAGATGGATCTTGACAAGCCTGAAGTTGAGAAGCGAGAGAAACTGTCCAAACTTGACCAAGAATCGGATATCGAGTTCGAAGGATTCGATGTGGGGGGTGCGCTCAAAAGTCAGCGAACCGACCCGCGCACACTCGGTACGGGCCAAGGAGGAGGAGTCACCTCAACTCCAGAGGCCGATGAACTGGACACTGAACTCGCTGAGTTGCAAGATGACCTTGCTGCCCAGAGAGATAACGAGATGCAGGCTAAGAAGGGAGGGCAACGAGGCGTATTTGTTCCCGATACTCAGGCATCCGAAGTACAGGAAGAGCCGAAAAAGGCGCGCAAAACTCGGCGCAAGCGAAAGGTGAAGGAAGAGAAGCCGAATGAACCTGAGCCTGAGCCTGAGAAGCCAAAGAGAGAGGGGCCATCCGTTGGAGAGGATGACGACTTCACCGACTTCTCACTGTGAATAATCATCAGCGGGTGTCCCAAGGGACGTTCGGCGAGCCGCGGACCCAGAGTTGCTTCGGGTGGAACTCAAGCAGGGCGGGTGTCTGCAGACAGGGCTCGCCGTCGGCCTGTACAATCAGCGGGGGGTCATGGGATGCGTCAGACGGATTCCCGTCAGCATCGACAGTGCGAATCTCCAATCTTCGGCAGGGCTTGAGCTCAATTCCCCATTTGCCAACGTGTTTTCCCTTCCTGAGCGGACCCATCAGGCTGAGCATCTGGATCTTGCTGAGTCCCCATGCTGTACACAGATAGCCGTGATCTACGATGGGGGAGGCGTTGGGGGCTACCTTGTAGCCACCACCGAACATCTCTGACATCGAGAAGCAGAGCATGGAGAAATCTACGATTATTCCGGGTTCATCGTCTATCTTCACCCAGGCGGTCTTCTTCTTCCACGGGAATATCTCAGTCATCCCGAGATAGGTGTATTTCATCGAGCCACGAATCCATTTTCCACGTGTCAACTTCGCCCGCGCGGTCGCAGAAGTGACGCCGCTGTCCGACTCCAAGAAAACCCAACGCACCACCCTTCCCTCGATGTCAGCAGGGCCATCCCACTCCGGGTTGTTCTGCGGCTCCGGGTAGCCGCCCTCTGCTGGTGCTGGCACCCCTTGGAGACGCAGTGCTCCGACGTGCCGGTCGATTCCTGAAGCCAATATGGAGACGACCCCGTCTACTCCTTTCATCGGGTATCCATGAGCACGGGCGACATCGTTTCCTGTCCCTCCTGGAATAATTCCGAGTGGAATCGTACTCCCGCGCATTCCTGACGCCACTTCGTGAACCGTTCCGTCGCCGCCGCAGGCGACTATCATCTCCAGATCATCTCGTTCTTTGAGACCGAATGCTATCTCGCTGGCGTGGCCGATGTGCTCGGTGTGATGCACTTCGGTTTCGAATCCCGCTGCTTCGATGGCCGGTTCAGCCTTGTTCCAGCGCTTGAGCGAGGCCCCGTCGCGTCCGGCTGGATTCACGATGCAGGCTATGCGCGGCATGGAGGGTCAGAGGCAGGTCTGCACATCAGCCTTCGGCCGGATGGATATGGGTACCGACAGGTGCGAATCGACAAAGAGGAGCGCCTGCTCGCGCGGGCGGGCGCGGATGCAATGACAGAGTGGAGTGAGTTCGACATCCGCTGTATGCGCCTCGCGCTCGAGCAAGCGGAGAAGGGTTGTGGCATGGTGTCACCTAATCCTCCCGTCGGCTGCGTGCTGGCGAGTGGCGACCAGATTGTAGCTGCTGGTTGGCACGACCACCTCGGTGGACTACATGCGGAGCAGTCTGCCATCGCCGATGCTGAAGAGAGGGGGCTGGCCACGCACGGAAGCGTCGCCTACATCACTCTCGAGCCTTGCAACCACCACGGAAGGACACCGCCGTGTACCGAGGCACTGCTATGGGCAGGCGTACAGGAGGTGGTACTCGCCGCCGCGGACCCTAATCCCACCGTACGCGGAGGGGGGGCTGAATTCCTGCGTGAAGCGGGGATAATCGTCCGCTCGGGATTGCTGGAGGACGAGGCGCGCCGACAAATGGCTCCATTCATGCACTGGTGCGAGCATCGACGGCCGTTGGTGACGCTGAAAGCAGCCATCGACGCAGATGGAGTCGTCGACAACGAGAATGAGGAAGCAGGACGATTCACCAGTGAAGCGAGCCTGACACGAGTACACGAACTACGACGAGAGTCGGATGCGGTACTAGTTGGCGTGAACACCGTGATTAGAGACGACCCAGAACTCACCGTACGGCTGGTACCACTAGGAGCAGGGAGGCAACCGCTGCGAATTATTCTCGACCACACACTCAGGACACCAACCACATCCCGTATGGTCACCGACGGGGAGGCTACCTTGATTCTCCATTCCGATGGAGATGAACGACGGGCTTCCGCGCTCGCCTCCGATTCAGTAGAGGTATTGCGTCTATCACCGCTACAACCGACCGAGCCTCCTGGTGTCGAACTCGACCAGTTGCTCGACCTGCTCGGAGATCGCGGACTGCAACGGGTGCTCATCGAAGGCGGTCCTGATGTGTGGAATCGATTCTTACGCGCTGGTCTAGTCGATGAGGCGTTCATCATCCGTACGAATTCGAGCATCGGTCCCGGACCTGCAGCCGGCATCGATGCTACTGTACTCAGCACAGCAGGCTTGCAATGCACCTCCAACGACTCATCGATGGACGATGTGATTGAGCACTGGCTAGGGTGACGTTCACGCACCCTGTCGAGAGCGCGTCTCGGAATTCACCGTGTCATCGAGTACCACCAGCCTGCCCCTGAGTCCCAATGGAGGAGGGGGGAACTCGTCACGGTGTGGACATAGTTCGTCGAGGAATGGCTGGTCAAGTTGGTCGAGTACCAACGGGTAGATGCGACATCCTTCGGGACGGTCCTTCCAAACACGACACGTTCCGGGCGCGTCCGCATCAGGTGAATCGGTATCGAGGAAGACGCAAGCGCGTGTGGCGGGGTCGTTATCCAAGCGTGCCCTGCCATCTGGAAGAATCAGTGAGAATTGTTCGGGGTCCTCACCGCGCGCCTCCAACCGCGTGATGTCCGCCTCACTCAGCGGCATCTCCGTTTCACGACAGCAGCGACTGCAACCCTGCTCAATACAGGGGGTCGACTCCCACTCGGCTGACACCACTCAATCACCTCTTGAACTCCCCGCCGGTATCCGTCGGCTTCAAACCATGCGCGTGTGTCACCGCTGCATCGGGCGATTAGGGTAGCCAGGATATCCTGACGGGCTTCGGACCCGTCGACGCGGGTTCGAATCCTGCATCGCCCACATCAAACGGAACGAGTGCAAACCACAAGCAGTCGCGACAGGGAGCCATGGATTCCAATAGGAACTGCGTGGTTTACGCTCCAGCCACAAGTAGTGATCAACTCTCGCATATCTGACCACTCGGTCCCATAAGTCAGGTAGGTACCGATGTCAACCTCATGTCCCGTTCTGAGTGAATTCAGATGCTCTGCGGGCCAAGGCAGCAGCATGGCCAGACGGGCGGCATCTGTGCCGTTCTCGAAGCAGCGAGCCAATGTGCCGAGCAGCAGTTCCCTACCATCATCAGATTGCCATGAGTTGCGACCATATGGCGGGTCGAAAGCGAACGCTGGCACTGGTTCATCGAGAGTGAAATCTAGAGCATCTTCCACCTCGGTGGTCACCGCCGCCAATTCATCCTGCTCATTCCCCAACCACTCGAGGTTCCTCCGTGTGCCTTCCACCATCTCCTCATCGAGGTCCAAACCGTAGGAATGGACCCCAAGTAATGCCGCTTCGATGAGCACTCCTCCTGTTCCACAGAACGGATCAGCCAACGCTGGGCGACCGTCAGGCGTGTGTGGATGAGCCAGATTGACCATCGCTCTGGCGATTCTCGGGTCGAGGCTGACCGGCTTGAAGAACGGACGCATCGGGCCTGTGCGCTCCTGCCAGGTGACTGATGTACTGTCAGCCGGCTGAGAGAGCCCCCAGATAATGTGCGCTTCACACGGCAACTGTTCCAGTTCAGGATGCTGAGCCTGCTCCTCACCGACGCAAACGACCACGAGTTCGTAGTCAGGTGCCTGCAGATCGAACGCCCACCCCATCGACGCCAACCGAGCGCCTAACTCGAGTGTGAGGGTCGAATGGCTGATGCCGACTCCTCCCCCATCGATGTTCTCGATGCGAACGGCGATGCTGGGCTGCCTGTCTTCCGATTCAGGGGGGCCGGGTCCAGGAGCGGCAAGAATCGTGTCCAGCAGCGCCTCAGTATCCATGTGAGCGACTCGGCCACCGCCTAGCAACCAGCGGGTTATGGAACTGCAACGGTTCACGATATTGTCATCCAGATTATCCGAGTCGACGCGCAGCACGCGCGGATGCTCGACCTGTGAGGATATCCCTGCGGCTTCAAGCAGCGTCTGCACCTCCAAGCGGTGCAGTGCTGGATGCCAGCCGCCGACTACGATACGCGCCTCCATTTCCTTCCCTCAGCTGACTACTGCCCACTTCGGCCCCGCGTGGCCTTCAATTCTATATCCGTCGGTGGAATCGGCACGACGATGGCGGCCAAGCCAAGCAAGCGTAATCTCACCGCCCCTAGGGCGGTGCTCGTACCGTTAGCCCTGCTGTTGATGGCATCCTTGGCAACCGCTACGAACTCATCTCCAGCGATGCAGGATGAGGAACCGGACCCGCGGCGGATACTCACCTACGAGCAGAATACGCTCTACATGTATGGAATCCAGACCTCTGAATCTCCGGAGACGTGGGAGACCTGGAACCATGCAGAGCCCAACGATGGGCAATCCGACGACAGCTTCTCAGAGGGCAATGTCCCCGGAACTCCGAACAGCGGTGGTGGACGACGGGAGTTTACCTTCGATGGTAGCGACGTGAACAACGAGACCCTCGGTGTGGACACCGAATTGCCAATCACCGGCAAACTGGTGCTGTCAATTACCTGCAACACCACCACCTGTAACCAGCAGGTGGACATCGCCCTCAGAATAGGGCCGAAGGGTGGCGGTGTGGATCTGATGACCCAGTCATTGGAAGGCCCTGACGGTGGGTCGGGCAACGAATACACGTTCGAATTCGCCGGCCATCGTATCGACGAGGTGGAAGCGGGTGACGTGCTCGGCATTCGGGTTGGATTCACTAAACCCAGTGATGTGCCCAACGGAGGATACACACTCTATCTCGGTCGGGACAACCTTGAGATGACGGTCCCAGTGTTACCACCGTATGAGGAAGAGGTTCCCGGGCTTGAAATCAAGGAAGGCGAGGAATACGCCTCTCCCTACTCCGGCTCGACCTCCGGATTCGCTGAGATGAGTGCACAATCTTCCTCATTGACCACCCCCATACTGATTCTGCTGCTCTCGATTGCCATCATCGCCGCCGGCATCGTATTTCTGCCGCCGATTCCGTTCAAGGCTCTCTCAGTACTACTCATCGGACTACCGCTGATGCTCTCAATGACCGTGTTGCCCATCATCTCAGGCCCAGTTGCTCAGAAGATGGCATACGACGCCAACGACCCTAACTTCTGGACTATCGATGAGATTGCTGGACTCGATGAACGTGAGGGCACGTTCCTGGGAGATGACTTGGTGGCGGACACCCAGTTCATGCTCTACATCGAATACCACGAGATGTACCGTGCTCGCGACGAAGGCATGGGTGGCTATCATTACGGACTCGGCTTCGAGAAATATGGTGATGCTCTAGGGAGTGCCACCGAGTCGACTCCACGAGGCCGCGAGTACGTACAACTCTACTTCTCGCTGTTCCACCAATTCGACCCCAGCGTCTCCTCGGCGATGATTGTCCACGTCAAATTAGTCAACGATACCAGCGACCCCGAGAACGCTCGCATCGTCCCGCAGTGGGCGGTTGCGGATGGGGAGGGTAATCAGTTCTGGGAGATCAATCCAGAGGTAGGTGGACGCTGGCTCATCCCGGAGAAATCAGCGGATGGTACTGTGGTGGTGGAGTTGATTGGCATCCCGTACACCTGGCAGTACTACCCGTTATTCGCGCTCATCGTCGGCTTCGCACTGGGTGGATTCGGATTCTGGAGCTGGACCAAGGCACGACGCGAAATCTTTGCTGAGGACGATGATGACGATGGTGACGACTACGATTTCGACTTTGACGATGATGACTTTGACTTCGATGAAGAAGACATGTGAGGTGTTCACATGGGCTGCAACCTGAGAGAACTTGCTACAGCGCATCCATGCGAACTGGAAGACCTCTCGGGAGAGAGAGTAGCCGTCGACGCATTCCTCGTCGCCTACCAGTTCATGACCACCATCCGCGCCCGCGGTGAGGGAGAGGATGGAGGAGCGCTCAAGGACGATGATGGGAACCCCGTATCGCACCTGATGGGATTTCTAGACCGTGCGACCACGATGGTCGCTGCCGGCATCGACCCGGTGTTCATCTTCGATGGACGGCCACACGAGTTGAAGTCCGACACGTTGGCGAAGCGCAAGCAGCGCAAGCAGAAAGCGAAGAAGAAGTGGACCGCGGCCATCGAGGCGGAAGACTGGACGACAGCCCACAAACTTGGCGCGCAGGTGGTCGAGTTCCGGCCGGAGATGGTGGCTGAGACCCAACGGATGTTCGAGGCGCTGGGAATCGCTTGGTTCGAAGCGCCCATGGAAGCGGAGGGGGCCGCAGCAGTCAGGTGCGCACGCGGCGAGTTAGCAGGAGTCGCAAGTCAGGACTGGGACACACTGCTCTACGGCTCACCGGTGATGGTGCGTAACATGCTGGCACACGGTACGCGTAAGTTCGGCCGGCCGGTCCGTGCAGAGCGTGTCTATCTTCAGGAACTGTTGGAAGAGCACGGTCTGACCCACGAGCAGTTGGTAGATTTAGGCATCATGATCGGTACTGATTTCCATCCGGGAGTCAAGGGCATCGGACCGAAAACCGGGCTGAAACTGATTCGTGATCATGGCACCGTCGAGGAGGTGTGCGCAGCGAAGGACAAGGAAGTCCCAGAGCGTCTCGATGAGATTCGTCAATTGTTCCTCTCGCATCCAGCCGGTGATGAACCTCTGCCAGCTGCAGGGATGGCCGACGAGGGGCGGCTACGCGAACTGCTACAGGAAGGGCATCAGTTCAGCGAGCGGCGTATCCAACGGGCACTAGACCGACTCGCCGGGGTAGGACGCGTTCGTCAGGCAGGACAGACCTCTCTGCTCGATTTCTGAGTAGCGACGCAATCAAGGCGAAGAGGCACCCCCCGCAGGCCGATGACCTCCGATTCAGGAGTGGATGAACAAGAGAGGTGGTGGACGAATGTCAACGACGTTCGCTTCTGGAAGACGTTGCTCGTTCTCGGTATCATGCTGCATGTCGTCACCTCATTCACCAGCAACCTCGGACTGGACACGCATGTGCTGCTGGCGGCCGAGACCGTCGAGGAGGGCACTGGTGAGGCGGTACTCGACTGGGGGCACACGCGACCAAAGGACCCGCTCTCCTCAGACCCAGCATACGCGCGGCCAATCGGAACAGAAGGCATCGTCGAACTGGTCGATTACGGAGGGGTTGCAGGACTGCGCTTCTTCTCCTTGCTGCTGACATTTGCTGGTGCTGGACTCATCGTTCTAGGTGCGCGCAGCATCAAGGATGGAATGCTAAACGGTGATGAGTGGCGCTACAGCGCTTTGTTCCTGCTCTACCCGGCGTTCATCTTCGCCACCGGGCGAGTGAATGGAGAGGCGCATCTCGCATTCGGATTCGCCCTGATGCTCTATCTATGGGTCTACATCGAGCAGACATTACGTGATGCGTCTGATGGTGAGATTGCTTTCGAGGAGAAATACACCTCTATCACACGCTGGCTCCTACACACATTCTCTGCCCTGTTCGTCGGTCTAGCGGTAGTGGGGGTGGCGACCGCCAAGGGTATGGTTGACGAATCCTACGTACTGCTCTATCCTTGGTTGATCGCTCCTTTATTGGGCCTGTGGATGGAATTCACGCATCATCCGAGATACGCCGAATCGCTGTTCTGTCACCCTCGGCGGGCTCTGCTGCTGGGCCTCGGGGTGTCGGTGCTGGCTGCACTCTACCTCGGATTCACAATGGATGCGGGCAAGACACTTGCAGTAATGCGTGAGGCACCCGCTCAATTCCTGAGCGCGGTACTCATCTCGGTGTTCGATTTGCTGCTTGTCTACGGTCTGTTCGGGATGATTCTGTGGCCGTTTGCGAAGGACGCTTGGGAAACACTCGGCGAGGTGCGCGACTGGATGGCCAGCGTGTTCGCTGCAATCATCGGTGCTGGATTTGGCTTTCTCACACTCTACGTGGCGGCGCTGTGGACCCACGAGGCGCTTCTCTGGGAGGCTCCGTGGCCTTGGGTCACCTGGACCATGGGAAACAACGGACGCTACATCTCACTGCTCATGATCCCATTGTTCTGGCTGCTGATGCGATTGCGACACCTGTCAGAATCTGACCTGCCGACCATCGCTGCTCCCGGACCACGCGCTCACGCTCTATTCATCGGAATCATGCTGATTCTTCCGATTTCTCTGCTCACCGGAATCCACGGACAGACGATGTGGACTGACGAGGCAGCAGAGGTACTCTCAGAGAATATGGATGACGGACAGGACTTCCTGTTCGTCTCTGAGGCAACACAAGGGATGCACTGGCTCTACACCTTCCACTACGAGGTCGACCCATACGGCGATCGGGAAATTATCGGACACTGGCGAGCTGACATCACCGACTGGGAGGACGAACTTCTCAACGGCACAAGTCACGCCAACCGCGGTGACCTCTCAAACGTCCACTGGGTCGTTCTCTCCCCTGACGTTCCCTGGAATCCTCCGGTGGGCTGGAGGCCTGTTGCCGTCGATGCTGCCCCATTGATGAATGGTGGTTGTGATTGGATTATCTGGTCCGATTTGCAAGACATCGGAACACTAGAATCGTTCAATCGTCAAGTGTGTCAATGACCTTTTGACGATTCCTGCGGAACAGTTTGAATCGCTTCTGCTTCTGTTGCTCTACCTCGGCTTCCGGGTCATCCTTGAGCGACTTGAATGGAATCCATCGGTCGGGAACCAGTCGCCACGGGATGACGAAAGCGACGACACCTAGCAGAATCTGACTCCCGGGAATCATGAACACGCGCAATGGTGGAACAACCATCCCCACCAAGCCGAGTTGGTCCGCTGCCTGCCTACGCTCATCCTTCGAGGTCTTCCTGCCGAGCACTATCATACCGAGTGTTCCGAAGGCTTCCTTCGCTTCGACAGCCTCGACCTTTGTGACATCCCACGCCTTTCCGACAGCATCACCCCACGCCTCCGGATCGCGGGCTACTTCGATGATCTCCTGACGCTGCTCCTTGGGGAGTTTCTTGGCAACGGTGTAGGCACCCTTCGCCGCCCACGGTAATGCCGATAGCATACGCCTGATGCGCCCGCGTTTCTTCACTGGAATCTCGCTCACGCCCCAGCCGTGTTCACCCACCCCGCAAAGGGGTTGCTGAATCTAGAGTCGTGTGAATTCAAGCGTTGCGCTCGTCCTGAATCTGGCCGCGCATGGACTTGCACGCCTTGGCAACGCCACTCAGGGTTCCGCGCAGGCGCCTGCCCGCCGCATCTACTCCCTTCTCGTGTTTCTCCGCGTCGCCCATTCCGGCCATCAAAGTGTCTATCATGTCTTGCAGTTGCTGACTTACCGATGTCATACAGTCACCGGCCAAACGACCGCCCTATATCCTTTCGGAGGTGAAACATGAAACTCTCGACACAGTCATGTGGAATAGTGAGATATCAGAGATTCGAGATCGTAGGCGTCGACCGTGGACAGTGAACGGGACCCGCCAGTGAGCGCCTGCAGTCCAGCAGCAGTGACTCTCCACACCTTACGAAATCCAGCCCGTCGCGACATCACACACCCTGATTGCTCCAAAGAGAGCAGGTGATGGCTGATCAACTGCTGACTGCAATCGAGTTGGGAGGCCAACTTTCCCTGCGTGAGCGGACCCTTGACCCCGATGCTCACCGGATTGCGAGCCAGTCGGTCCAACAGCTTCCACTGCATTGAATCAGGAGAGTAGGTGACTGGGGGGTTTGGGAGTTGGTCAGGCGGCGTATGCGGTGACACTGATGACGTGTAGAATCGAAGATAGCGACCCTCGGTTCGAGACCAGACTCTAGCCTCTGCTGCCAGAGTACGCATATGCAACGCTGCCTGGTGGTTGCCCAGTTCAAGCGCGCGGATGATTCCCGACAGATGAATCCCCTGGTTGAGCTCGACAAACGAGGAAATGCGCTCACGCGTCTGTGCTCCGTCCTGCCGCGCCATCACCTTGCCCATGCCGGCTGACAATTCAAACTTGCACCCAGCCGGGGTTATGCCACTACAGCGACCACTGGGGCCGATATGACCCACTCAGGGAGGGTTGTCCTCCCTGAGGGGTTGTTCGCTGAACTCAGCGTTCATCGTGTGCGGATGAACGAGTTGTCGCCCTGCATGTCCCAGTTAGAACCATCAGGAGCCAGGTAGACCGTGCCTCCGGTCTCGCCGGTGATGTAGCTGCCACC
>CAXEUS010000178.1:0-2084 GCA_963999385.1 uncultured Candidatus Poseidoniales archaeon
CGCCGGCTTCGCCCCCGTTGATGGAACTGGTCAGTGCTCTGGAGTCTCTGTCAACGGTCACGTGCGTAGGTGCCCTCGTCATATGGATCAGTATCGGAACACTGTCGCGCACTGAGCGGTCGGAGGCGTTGGCGCAGCGACTGATGGTACTGCTCTGCTTCGTGGCCGCCGGTTCTCTGTTCGCGCTGCATTACGCCGACGGCGCCCTCTTCGGGTCGCGTAACATAGCGCGCGTGATGGCAGTAGTGTGCATCGCTGTCGGCTTGTCAGCCAGTCTGAATATCAAAGGAAAGGATGTCCAAGGGGAGCCTAATCCTCACGCCATCAGGAGAGCCCGTCTCGCGGAAGAGGAGTGACTCAGAGGTCAATTCCTGGACCTCGGGTGTGGCCCACTTTTCCCTTGGGTCGTCGCTTCTTGCCGCCTTGCTTACGCTTCTTCTTCGGCTTCTGCTCCTCTGCCGCTTCTCCTGCTTCATCAGATGCAGAATCATTCTCGCGGGATTTCTTCGTTGACGGCTTATCTCCGGGTGCGTCATGCTCTGAATCATCACTCTGCTTCTTGGCGCGATGCTTCCCGGCAACCTTGCCGTCATCGAGTTCCTGCTCATCATCAGTCTGCTCTTCCCACAATTCACCAGCAATCTCAGAATCGTCGATTATCTTCTGCTTGATATCAAACGCATCACCTGGGTCGTCTGGCATGTTGAAATCGCCAACGATCACCTCCATCATTCCCTCATCGAGTACCTTGCCCTCGACACCCTTGACTCCACGCTTCGGGCCCTTTGGAGTTGTATCCTCGACAACGGCCATGTCCTCGATGCTCTTCTCATCAGGTTGCTGCTGCTTCTCTGCTTCCTGCTGCGCACGCTCTTCCTCATTGGCGGCCTTCGCTACGAGTGCTGCCTTCTCGCTTCGGTTGCGCTGCACCACCGCATGGGTGCGCCTGCCAACTACCAGCAGCAATAGAGGTACCAGGAGCAGAAGGACCGCTGCCTGCCGCACAGTCACCGTACGACCAGTCTCCTCTGAAGCCCAACCGGCCAAATCTCCCACGGCTGATTCTAATGGACTCAGGTCGACGCTTGGCCGATTGAGGGATGATGATGGCTTGGGCGCCTCCTCCTCTATCATCACGGGCAGTTCGATGAAATAGAGTGGTTCGGGGTCGCTCGACTCGTTCAGCACTAGATTGCCTCCGGAGAGTCCGACTTCGGTTCCCTTGAATGACAATCGAATCTCAGCCACGTCGCCACCGCTTCCCTTCGCGCTCAGATACAGCACAGTCGGTTTCTCACTGACCGAAATCCCTGGTGAAGTGTCCCAGCCGACGTAGATTCGCACGGAATGGTCTACCTCGTTCTTCACTGTGCAATCGAAGTGAGCTGTCTTGGTATCGGAGCGCACGATTGTGTGGTCTGGAGGGTTGCAACCCACTGAAAGCAGGACTCGATACAGGTCGCGATTAGTAGGAAAGTGGTCGATTAATACCGCATCCGGGTCTTGGTTGTCTCCGTATCCGTCCAAGTCTCTGTCAGCCCACTGGGTGATTTCCTTCACGAATGCGTCGGCCCCATCACTAACAGTCCAATTTCCATCAGGATCCGACCATCCGTCACCATCGGTGTCAGGACATCCTGTGCGGTCGTGCTGTGAATCTCCATCGACTCCTGGACAATTATCCGGTGGCTCTGCCGATGCGGTGAGGTTACTCCCTCCAAGTGAGGAGAGCAACAACAACAGGAACATTAGCACGTGCGTGGGTGAGTGCCCGCGCATGAACAGGTTCGTCGCTTATTCCTCTATCAAGCCTGTTGGCCTCTGTCCTCTTGTCGCGTCATTCGCCTTCACTGTGCTCGACCGCCAGTTTGTCGTCGATGAACCCCCGCATGTATTCGGGGAGTTCACCATTGACGAACACGACATCCTTCACTTCATCGAGTTTCATCAGTGCGTAATAGATCTGCATCGAGGTCATCGGGGTCGCACTGCACCCGGTGCATCCCCCCTCCAGAGAGATGCTGATGATGCCATCATCTGTACTCATCACGTTCACCACTCCGTCATGTGCGTCGAGAATCGCC
>CAXEUS010000179.1:0-3196 GCA_963999385.1 uncultured Candidatus Poseidoniales archaeon
CAGCACAGTGAGCGCACCGTAGATGACAGGGAGAGCGGCCACAGACCACCAGACTGCTTCTTCCGCGGGCACATCGAGAATAGGAGCGAGCAGCATGCCTCCAAGCGCCATGCTCCAAGCGAACAGCGGCGGTCGCGGATTGATTGCTCCCAGTGGATAGGAGCGGTCCATATCGATGAGGAAGTGGTTGTGTTGGGCGAGGATGTATTCCACAGCACGCATCATGTACCACGGGTCAGAACCTCCGGTCAGATCCCACTCATGTGTCCCACTGGCGTTCATCGCCGGGGTGACGCTCCATACTGAGCGGATGATTAGAGCGGTCAACAACGCCGAGAACACTGTGATTCCATACCAGTGTGTGGACCACCAGAGTCTGGCCGGTCCAGGTGAGCGCCGCGGTGAGGTGTCACCTAACTTACCCATGACGCCGAGTATGATAGCAATCGCGTTCACCCAGAAGAAGAGGAAGAACCAGACGAACAATCCATTGCTTCCCTCGAAGTATGAATGCCAGTCAGCGGACCCGGTCAAGATGAGGCCGTTCTCCTGCAATCCCGAGATAGTGAACAGTAACCAGTTGGCAATCACTAGTGTTGCCCGGGTTTTCCAGCGCTCGGAAATGAAGAACATCACCAACAGCGAGATGATGCCTGTGAACACTGCCCACCAGATGCTCATGTGGTCGCCAGCCAGACGTGCACCCTCATCCGAGGAAAAGAAAGAGGCGAGCACCGTGACATGAGCGAGCATCCAGAGTGCGAAACCGGAGTATAGCGGCCATGATGTGCGAGGATCTAGACGGCTTGGGAGATTTACGAACCAACTGCCGCGACCTGCAGGTGACAGTCTGCCGCGCAAAGCGAAAGTGCAGAGCGTACCAACCAGTATACTGACCATCCAGGCGTTAAAGAACAGGAATCCGACCTCCTGACGATGACTGTCAAGATGCCCCCAGTAGGCAGGATCAGAAACATCGAGAGTTGGCAACCAAGCACCGGCCACCCACTGTGACCCGTCGAATGTCGGTATGGCCACAGCTGCAAACGACAGTGCGGCATAGAATCCCATCACCGACCAGGTGAAGATGTTCGCCTCCTCGAACCGACCCGCTCGGTCAAACAGGTGTACGCCGAGTGCTAGCACGACGAAAAGCAGACCGAGGAGTGTGTCACCGATTACCAATTGCGGTATGGCTGCCGCCAGCACCAGTGGTGCGAAAATGAATAGCGTGACATGCGAAGGCTTGACTGCGAGGCGAGAGAATATGATGCGGGGGGTGACCCCGAGCAGGGCTCCGATCGTCAGTAGAACGAACGGAAGCGCCTGATTCATCACGGCTTCTTGGCTGTCATACGTCACGCCCAGCGGATACATCATCATCGTTAGCAGCAGCAACACGACCCCGGCTAGCGGGGCCGCGAACAAACTGCGCACGGTGCTGACACCCGAGGACGTGCTATCGTTGTCGTCCATCGTTTTCCCTCTTGAAAGACAGTCGTCGGACTGTCGGCGTCGCCGCCACCTAGCAATGTGGTTTAACGATTACCACACGCGGGCGCGAGGCCCATCGCCTCAGTACCACGATTACACCTATGATTCTCAAACAGGGCGAATATTCCCGTACCGTACTACAGACGACTCTAATCACAACGCGCGGTGTCCGATATCACTGCGGTAATGTGACCCTTCCAACTCGATTCCTGCTAGCAGGTCATAGGCGGCATCGCGCGCTTCCTCAAGGCTCGGAGCGATTCCCGTGCTAGCCAGTACTCTTCCTCCTGATGCAACCAGCCGGCCCTGTTCATCATGACCTGTACCCGCATGATGCACTAGGGCGCTGCTCCCGGCATCGACCAACACTTCCGAAGAGAGCGAAATCGGCAAACCGGTTCGAGGAGGGCCTGGATACCCTTGGGAAGCGAGGACAACAGTGAGCGCGTGAGAATCAGAGAACTCCGGAATTGTGTCAGCCACCCTTCCCTCCGCCACCGCGAGTAACAGTTGGTAGAGGTCGCTCGAAATCAACGGAATCGTCACCTGTGTCTCCGGGTCTCCAAAACGAACGTTGTATTCGACGACGTACGGATCATCATCCTCATCTATCATGAGTCCGACATAGAGGCAACCGCGATACGGGGACTTCTGTGCTGATAGCCATGCATGCATTGGCTCCACAATTCGCGTGTACACCTTTTCGCGCACCACATCTGTCACCACCGGGGCGGGCGCGTAGGCGCCCATTCCTCCAGTGTTTGGGCCCGAGTCACCCTCGCCAACACGCTTGTGATCCTGACTAGCTGGTAGTGCTACCCAGCCGGATTCATCTAGCATCACGAGCATACTCGCTTCCTCGCCAGAGAGAAACTCCTCGAGTAACACGAAGGAATCCGAGGTAAGGGCCGATTCAATGGCCTCGCGTGCGACGTTGCGCTCGTCAGTCACCGTCACCCCCTTACCACCGGCGAGAACATCCCTCTTCACCACCCATGGGGGTTCGAAACTGTCCAGAGCAGCCCCAATCTGAGCCGCATCATCGATGATCTGGACGCCCCCGGTGGGTACGCCATTCTCTTGCATCACCTGTTTAGCGTGCAACTTGCTCCCCTCGAGTTCTGCTCCATCGGAATGGGGGCCAAAGCAAGGGATGCTCCTCGTACTCAGCGCATCGGCAAGTCCGGATACCAGAGGCCCTTCCGGACCCACCACGACCAAGTCGCATTCGAGTATCTCGGCCAACTCCACCAGCCCCTCGACATCACTGTCTGGAACCGTATGATTAGTCGCCATCGAAGCGGTACCAGCGTTTCCTGGAGAGACGTGTACCTCAGAAACAGAAGGTGATGAGGACAGGCCTAGGGCCAATGCATGCTCACGCCCTCCACCTCCAACGACGAGTACGATTGCACCTGACATCGAAGTATGTCGCGCGCGCTGACGTGATAATCATGCGCACGTAGCCTCCACCATTCACGAACAGGCAACTGAGCCAAAGAAAATCAGTACGGTACAGATTTGAGGCCGAGTCTGTATCCGGCCAGATTGAACAGCCTGTGGACCACAGGAGTTGCGATTAAAGTGGCAAGCATGGGTAGAATGAATTCAGTCTGCCCGTGCAGTGCCTGAGGGAGAAACAGCAGCCCGAACGTGTACAGCAGAATAGCGAAGGGAAGGGTATCCAGCAACGGCGCCTTGC
>CAXEUS010000180.1:0-5016 GCA_963999385.1 uncultured Candidatus Poseidoniales archaeon
CGCGCGGCGGCGACATTGGCACGGTGCTCAATCGTATGCGGAGGGGTTGTCCATCCCTCTGGATGGTGATGACGGTGAATGAAGAACAGCCTACGCTCTCCACCAGAGTCATCAGCCAGTGTGACCACTTTCGTCGGAACCTCACCCCATGGAGTCTCGAGTGTGAGTTCCTCGGTACCCGTCAGTGAGAATCCAGTGCCTTCTAGAGAATCAGCGTTAGCAAGGTCAAGCATTCCTGTGCCCGAGAGCACAGCCACCCTCTGCATGGGTCGGCCTCCTTCAAGTCAGGCGCCCGATGATGTCATCCTTGGTACCCGACGAATCGACTCCACTGTTCTCGGCCAACTCGACTAGTTCGGCCTTCTTCATACGCTTCAATTCGGCCGCTGATGGTGCCTCGACCGTCGCGGTCAGTCGCGTGATGATATCGTCCTTGGTGCCGCTTGAATCGACTCCCTGCTCGTCTGCCAGCGCCACGAGTTCAGCCTTCTTCAGTTTCTTCAACTGGGCTTCGTCAGGTGCTTCATCCTCGGCAGCTGGCTCTGGTTCAGATTCAGCCACTGGCTCCTCAGGCACTTCCTCAGAGACCGATTCAAGAGATTCGGCAGCTGCCAGGACATCGAGGGTCTGTGTGTCTTCCTCGTCCTCCTCCGCGGCTGCCAGCGCAGCATCACGCCGCGCCTTCACCTCTGACGACTTCCTCTCCTCTTCTTGGAGGACGTCCTCGAGAGACAAACCGTCGTCGTGAACGACACCGGTCTGAATGAGTTGGGCCTTGCGCACCATGATGGCACGAAGGGGGTGAATAACACGGGTAGCGTCCTTGATCATCTCCTCCATCTGGTCGGAGAGCATCGCCTTCTGCAGGTCGACCCATGTACTGCGGGCTGAGAACTGCAGCAGGCTGTCCCGCGCCAGTTTGCGCATCTCGTTCTTCTGGCTGGACCTGACTCTGCGGTGGGTGACCAGCATCGGCTTGATGCGCACGTAGTATCCGTCAACTGTGACGCAGTCCACCACATCGTCGACCTTGCCGCGATACCTGCGTACCTGCCTGCGTACATGGTCGTTCATCATCGCCATGCCGATGAATTCAGTGATGGCATCGTTGGCCACCACCTCGACGACACGGAATCGGAGTTTGACGTGCATCTTCGAGAAGTCACCGTCGACCTCGTGTTGGGTAATCTCGTAGATGCGTCCTACGAGGTGGTCCGGGGTCTCTCCCAGCGTCTCCCCAATCACCTGATAGTTCCACGGAGTACGTGGTGCGCGGATGGTGAACCACCGCTTCGACTTCCACTTGTCCTTCTGCTTTCGAGCCGCTGCTCTAGCTGCCGCACCTTTGGTCGCCATTGCATCACGTCTCGAAAGTCACGGGGGCTACCCCGCTAGCGGCCCGCCGACCAGCCCCCACTATTTCAACGACGCCCTCCGAAGGAGGGCAGGACTCGCTCCAGATGCGACAGTGTCATCAACAGGATATCGGGGGAGCGCACCATATGGCTGGTCTGCCCGTTCACAGCGTCAACTGGACCGTTCTAGCATCAGGAGTCGCACACGTCGAACGCATCTCCGCTGCGCTTGCATGGATTTCAGGCACTCCAGAGCAGGTGATGGTCGAGAAGGAGCGCTCCTACCACGGATCTGCGATGCACATCATCAGCGTACGGCTCGAACGGCGCAGTGAAGCACGTGCAGGAGTCATCCGCCTGGGGGCTGACCTGCTCAGGGGGATGAAAGACGAATTGAATGATCGAATTGATGAGGACAACAATCTGCACGTGCGCCTCTGCCTCGATTCTCTGGTGAGTGGTGAAATCGCATTGTCCTCCTCAAGTGCAGTAGATGATATCGTCAAAGGGCGCATCAAACTCGAGGTATACCCCGGTTCGACGCCAGTCGAGGTGGCCGAAGCACTGCTGACTGACGGGGCGGAAAGAGCAGCCCATCTGGAAATGCCACCGGAACTTGTGTGAGAGTTGCAAGAGGTGTGCAAGGCTAACTGATTTCGGTTAACTTCATAGTAGGGATTAGGTCGCCATAGGACAGCGAGAGGGACCAATATGACTCACATCGTTACCGGACCATGCGTGGACAAGAAGTATCAGGAGTGTGTCGCAGTATGTCCTGTGGAATGCTTCCGAGAGGCAGACACCTACCTCGTCATCGATGTCGACGAGTGTATTGATTGCGGCGCCTGCATTCCCGAATGCCCGGTGGAGGCCATCTTCGCTGACACTGACGTTCCCGAAGAAGAGGAAGCGTGGGTCGAGCGCAACGAGGTCGAAGCTCCTGACCTGCCGATCGCCATGGGCGACTCTCCAGTCCTTGCCGACGATTGAGCAACGCTCAAATTTCTAGGTTGACGTGAGTTCACGAACCGCGTTCTTCGTAGCGCACATCGAGGTCATCGAGTTCCAGACCGGACATCGGCTTGGCCATCATTTCGCTCGCTTCTACGACCTTGTCCGGGTCAGAGAAATGGTGGGTGGCCAGCACGATTGCCGAAGCGGTTGTGGTGGGGTCCTCCGACTTGAAGATACCAGAACCGACGAAGATTCCGTCCAATCCGTGCTGCATTAGGAGCGCGGCGTCCGCCGGAGTCGCGATTCCGCCAGCCGAGAACGTCACCACGGGTAATCGTCCGAGGATGCGCACTTCCTCGACGACCTCGCGCACTCCCGCTTCACACTGCTCGATGGTGCCGAACGGCGTCTGCTGAAGTTCAACACCGAGTACGGACTTCTGTTCGAGTCCGCGGTAACCATCGACGATTGTCCCGATGGCGGTCTCGCGCGCATCAGCACCACAGGTCTGCAGGAAGCGTATCTCCTCATCAACGAGTCTGGCATGTTGCACCGCGCTAACCACATTGCCCGTGCCCGCCTCACCCTTGGTGCGAATCATCGCCGCTCCTTCCTGGATACGGCGCACTGCCTCACCCAGACTGGTGCATCCACATACGAATGGGATGCTGAATTCGTCCTTCGGGATATGGTAGAACGGGTCAGCTGGAGTCAACACCTCGCTCTCATCGATCATGTCGACTCCGAGCGCCTCCAACACTCTGGCCTCTCCAGAATGACCGATGCGCGCTTTCGCCATCACTGGGATGCTGGTGGTCTCTATGATGCCCTTGATGAGTTGCGGATGACTCATGCGTGCTACTCCGCCGTCGGCCCGGATGTCAGCAGGAACCCGCTCGAGCGCCATAACCGCCGTCGCACCGGCGTCTTCAGCGACGTGCGCCTGCTCTGGCGTCACGACATCCATGATGACCCCGCCTTCCTGCATCTTGGCGAATCCCCGCTTGAGCAGGGTCGTTCCATGTCGCATCGTATTCAGGTCAAGAGCCATCAGAACCGGCCATGCCAACCGCCCCACAGTCATCAATGTTGGTTCGTAGCCTGCTTCATGCCAGAGGGTGGCTAACACCCTCTTCTCCTAGCACCCACTTGAGAGTCTTGACGACTCCCTCGAGTGCCTTGTAGTTGCGCGCTGCCTCCATCATCCCCTCACGATTGCCTTCAGTGCGGCAGCGTTCGTACTGCTCCTGCCATCCGTTGGCGCGCTTCTGGGCCTGTTCGAGCATCTCCTCAATCTCTCCCCACTGACGGTCGTAACTGCGCTTGGGGTCGGATGCAGCCATTCGTATCACTGCCCGCCCACTTTCAAGCGTATTTTAGCATGGTGCCGAACTAATTCATGAGAACCGCAAACCGCGCACATGTTCGCTTGGTCGAAACCACTCACCGCGGAGGGGAAACAGATTCCAACATCGGTTGATTCCCATGAATACTGCCGACATCCCTTTGGGCGGCCGACGCTGACTTTGGCATGTGTTCCCCGAATGTGTCGAGTGTCGCGGGGTGCGCGGCATGTGCGGCATCGAACCATGTCCGCTGCTCGCCGAGGTGCGCTCGCGGCTTCCTGCTTTTCAGCCACGCAGAGTCGATGAGCTGAACGGACCGAGCCCACCATCAGTATTCGTCGGCCGTTACAACTACCCCAAGATCACAGCGGGGCCACTCGCCACTGTTTCCACTGACGATGGAAGTGAGTCGATGCAGGCACCTGCCGACCCAGCCGAACTCTACGGACAACCGCTGGAGCAGGTAGCGGGGCGTGGTGTCAATCTGGTGCGGGGTCGACAAGCGGTGGAGGTAACCGATGCAAGGGACCCCGGTAAGATTCTGCAGACTACACAGGAGTTGGCGATGTCTGAGAAGGATGTCGATGTCGAGATGAGTTTCAGAAATCCGATTCACCTAGGGGGACAACCCTCGTTCGATTCCCTCACCAGACCACTCGGACCAACTGGTGAGGTGACCCATGCTGACCTGACCAGCAACGCGGTTGTGCCCAGAAAGGTCGATTCCGTGGTCGATGAGACACACCTTCTGGCTACCGATGCGGTCACGGAACTGAACAGCAGCGGAGTTGGAGAAGCACATCTGACCCGTTTGCTGTCGGCAGGGCTGCTCGGACATCAGCAACGGAGGCGGTTGGTGCCAACCAGGTGGGCGATTACGGCAACAGACGACATGCTCGGCAAGCAAATGTTCGAACAAGTGCGCGACCTACCTTCCATCGGGAGGGTCGAGTGGAGAACAGCCGAATATCTCGACAACACCTTCCACGTCATCCTCACCCCAGGGGCGTGGGCTTTCCATATGCTCGAGTGCTGGCACAAGGGTTCGCTCTGGGCCTCTGAGATGAGGGTCATCGACGACTGGGAGGAGGAGAGGCCGCGTGCTGACTACGCTGCCAAAGTGACCGGAGCGTACTACGCTGCGCGACTGGCGGTGTACGAGCACATGCTGGGGAGGGGTAGGAGCGGAGCCTGCCTCATCTGGAGAGACATCGGCCCGGGATATTGGGCACCGGTTGGAGTGTGGCTCATCCGCGAAGCGATGCGCGACGCCATGAACAATCCCGGAAGACAGTTCGACTCCCTAGGCGAGGCTGTAGGATTCGTGTCCGAGAGAATCAGCAACCCGGAGGCATTACGCG
>CAXEUS010000181.1:0-3590 GCA_963999385.1 uncultured Candidatus Poseidoniales archaeon
AATGTGGTGTCGCTTCAATCATCGGCTTGACGCCTAGTTCCGCTACGTGTTTCAGTGATTTACCTCCGACAGCGTCACCACACGTCTTGTCGCGCGGGAACACGGCCTTTTCCAACAGCAGTACACGATGTCCAGCCAATGCTGCGTAACTGGCAGCGGCAGCGCCCCCCGGGCCACCCCCGGCCACGACAACGTCGAACCGTGAACCATCTTCGGGCAACGGCCCCGAATCGAGCGGTTCTGTCCAAGCTTCGGTCATGAATCCCCCTCGTTCTATTGCGAGGCGGACAGCCTTCAGCCTTCAATCGTTCTCTCTAGTGAAGAGCCATTGTCGTTGGCAATCATGTTGATGCTGAACCACCCGTTCGGTGAATTCATGGGAGAAGCAATCGTGCTGTTGGAGACCACCCTCCCTGGTGGTTGGGATGGTCAGCAGGTCGAAGCATTGGCGACATCGCTTGTGGATGCAGGCCATGCTGCCTGCGCGCAGCGTTGGCGCATCAATTCAACTTACCACTGGAAGGGTGAAATATGCGACGAACAGGAATGGTGTCTGCGCCTGAAGACCACCGAGTCAGCACTACAGGATCTGATGGCCACACTTGTTGCCGAGCACCCATATGATGAACCTCAAGTGGTACACTGGGTGGCAGGAGCCAGCGCTGGATACGCTGATTGGGTAGGGGATCATATCGGGTGAGCAGATGGATGCATGGCAAGCGTTCACCGCATTCAGCATCGGATTGGGATTGGCAGCCGCCTGTGGTTTCCGCATCTTCCTCCCTCCACTGATCCTTTCTCTCGCCGCTCGCTTCGACTGGGTCGAACTCGGTGCTGACATGCTCTGGGTCGGTGACACATGGGTCACCTTACTGCTGGTTGCCGCGACGCTGGTTGAGATTGCAGCCTACTACATACCATGGCTCGACAACATGCTCGACACCATCACCACACCCGCCGCCATCGTCGCCGGGTCAGGCGTGCTGGTGGTAAGCCTCGATGGTATGCATCCGGCCGCCCAATGGGCGCTAGCACTCATCGCTGGTGGCGGTTCCGCCGGGGTCATGCAGGTGGGAACGGTAGCAACTAGGGCCTTATCGACAGCGACGACCGGAGGCTTGGCTAACCCAGTCGTCTCGACGGGGGAGGCAGGAGCTTGTCTTGCCTGCTCACTACTCGCGGTGTTTCTGCCTTTCATCGCTCTCGTTGTGGTCGCGGGGTTGCTCGGGCTAGCGGTCATGCTGTTAGTTCGTTGGAGAAGGCATAGGCGCGAGCGGGGAGAGTCTGAGCGGGACTCCGGCCCCCCCGAAGGGCTATCCGTGATGTGACGGTGTAGGTGGCTGATGGCGACCGGATGGCGGGCGTCGAGCCTCACTGAAGCAGAGATAGCCGACGGTGAATCGTATCATCGGGCACTCTACCATGACGGCGACATCGAGCGGCCCGCAGGCTGGCATAGGGATTCTGTGAATCATCTTCTGGAGTTAGCCCAGCCGCATATCCAGCAAGGTTCACTGGTTGTGGATTATGGTGCTGGGACGGGTGGGTCAGCGATTGAATTGTTGAAACTCACCGACGCTGCTGGATTGAAAATCGAATTGGTGCTGATTGATCCACTAGTATCCTGGTTCAGTAAGGCCAGAGAACTACTCGAACACCGCGATGACGTACATTTCGTGTTCTCGATGTTCACTAACGAAGAGGGCCGGTCTGATTTCTTCCGCTTGGAGGAGATGCTTGACGGTCGGAAGGCAGACGTGATACTCTCATCTTCAACTCTGCACCTCGTGCCCACCAAGGCATTACCAGATCTAGGTGTCCAGTTCGCCGAATCACTCGCATCAGGGGGCGCTTTCATCTGGGATAGTGGGGATGTTTACAGCAACATGTTGCCTACGAACGCCGCCCTGCTTCACGACCCCTACCGGGCTGTGCGCGAGCACCTCAGAGACGACTCAGCCAGACGAGCACTACTCGCCCAAATGGAGGATGGCGATGCTCAGAAATCTGAGCGCCGCGCCGACCGTATATTTCCCACACCCTTCTCCATCGACATCATGCTCGATGCATTCACATCGGCAGGTTTCTCCAATAGAATCAGCGACCATGTCGTTGGCTTCTCAAATGTAGATGCAGAACGCTTCATTCTCGTTCCGCGATTATCCGAGATAGCCGCTCCACTCATTGAAGGAGATGAGCGGGATAATGCTGTACGCACCGCCATCACAACCGTCCTCGAGCAGATGCGCAAGGCCGGAACCGCATCCAACAAGGAATACCGAAGTCACTGGGTCTACGGCTACCACACCATCTCATGAGGCTCAATACCGTCAGGATAACCATCATACCGATTCGCCCTGACCGGTTTGCATGGCCACCCCTCTTCGCGCCTGTGAGGACGCCGTGGCGGCGATAGGCGACACTCCTCTCATCCGCTTGAATCGCTACACCCCTGACTTGGCGGGTAGCGAGATATGGGTTAAGTTGGAGCGTTGTAATCCAGGCGGTTCAATCAAGGATAGAATCGCTCTACAGATGGTGCTTGATGGCGAGGCAGAAGGGCTGTTGCAACCGGGCGGAACCATTGTCGAGGCTACGAGTGGCAACACTGGTGTTGGCTTGGCGATGGTTGCTGCACAACGCGGCTATCACTGTATATTCACCATGCCTGACAAGATGGCGCAAGAGAAAGTGGATCTCTTGAGGGCATTGGGTGCGGAGGTGGTGGTATGCCCGACAGCGGTTGAGAAAGAAGACCCCCGGTCATACTACTCGGTGGCTGAGCGCATCACTCTAGAGACAGAAGGTGCATGGTATCCCGATCAGTATTCCCACCAAGCCAACCCGCGGGCGCATGAGTTACAGACTGGACCTGAGATATGGGCTCAGACTGGAGGAGAAATCACTCACTTCCTTGCCACCATGGGCACTGGGGGAACAATCACTGGGTGCGCTCGTGCTTTTGCCGAGCTCGCCGAAAGGGATGGTACGCCACCCCCTCGGAACATAGGTGTCGATGCTGTCGGTTCTATCCTCAAACAGTGGTTCGAAGAAGGGACTCTAGGAGAGCCACACACCTACAAGGTCGAAGGATTCGGAGAGGATTTCATACCCCCGGCCACTGACTTCTCTACCATCGACGAGATAGTCCAGGTCGATGACGAGACCTGCTTCCGCGCCGCTAGGAGACTGGCTCGTAGTGAGGGGTTGTTCTGCGGCGGGTCGTCCGGTGCGGTTCTCGCGGTGGCTGAGCAGATAGCCATGGAGGCCGATGCTCGCGGAGAGTCAGCAAGGTTGGTGGCCATACTGCCCGATGCGGGAAACCCATACATGTCGAAGGTCTTCAACGATGACTGGTTACGGGACAACGGGTTTGAGCCGGACGACTGGGAGTGATATGTATGGGTGACGATGACATCGGGGAATCCACCCGTTCTGTACACGCGGGTTCGTCTCCAGAACAGTTGACTGGTGCCAAGGTTGAACCGATCTTCCAGACCGCTACCTACGTGCAGCGAGATTTCGCGGAACACACTGGCTACGAATACTCTCGGACACAGAATCCGACTCGCGAAGCGCTCGAGGCGGCG
>CAXEUS010000182.1:0-1992 GCA_963999385.1 uncultured Candidatus Poseidoniales archaeon
ATTATCATCATCGGGCTCCATCCCGAATCTGTGAATATAAACTGGAAAGCTGCTATGGTTCCGAAATCGCCAATGCTGCAACCGATTAAGCACCACTTCGTGTTGTTTGCCGACTTCCTCCAGACCCCTCCATCAGACCAGTCGAACGAATCGGACTCCGCTGCGGCGCCCTCACCAGTCACGCTGTAACCGGCACCCGCCACTGCTGCTACCAGAACAGCCCGAGCAACACTTCCGTCATGTGTGATTTCTACCAGACCAGGTTCTAGTTCCACTTGCGCAGATTCTACACCAGCCACCGATTGGAGTGCTTGTGCGACATGCGAGGCACATCCGTCGCACGTCATCCCAGTGACACCTAGTTCGACGACTTCTGCCACGACCTCGGCTCCATCCACGCCGCTATACGCCTTTGCATCCGTTAGGATGCATATTCATCCTCCACGGCAATTTCAATACGGGCCCTCAGGTCGGCCAACCTGTATGGCCACACCAAAGCCTGCGGGGGAACTCAACCCGGTCTCCCTCGAAGAAGCGCTGATGACGACCTGGAAGGATGAACAGACCTTCCAGCAGTCGATTAAGGCGCGTCAGGATGGCGACCCATTCATCTTCTTGGAAGGTCCACCTACCGCAAACGGTCTTCCTGGAATCCACCATGTGGCAGCGAGGACGTACAAGGATCTCGTCTGTCGCTGGAAGGCGATGGAGGGTTATTTCGTGGAGCGTAAGGGTGGATGGGACACTCATGGACTGCCGGTGGAGATTGAGGTGCAGAAGCGGCTGGAACTGCTCTCGAACGAAGCAATTCTTGAATTCGGTATGGAGGAATTCAACGAGGAATGCAAGAAGAGTGTCTGGACCTACGAGGATGCTTGGCGCAAGATGACCGAGCGCATGGCATTCTGGGTTGACCTCGACGACCCCTACATCACGATGCACAACGAGTACATCGAATCCGGTTGGTGGGCTCTCAAGCAGATGTTCGACAGTGGTCTGCTCTTCCGCGGTCACAAGGTTCTCCCATTTTGTCCACAGACTGGCACATCCTACTCCTCTCACGAGGTTGCCCTCGGATACAAGGAGGTCGAGGAACCGTCTGTCTACCTCAAGTTCAAACTCGTCGATGACGATGCTGCAGTGCTCGCTTGGACGACGACTCCGTGGACCCTGCCGGGGAATGTCGGGCTCGCCGTCGGCCCCGATGTCACCTATGCTAGAATCCGCATCGTCGCCGAGCCCGAAGGCTGGGATGGCCGCGGAGGTGCGGCCATCGGAGAGGAACTGATTCTCGCCGAGGATCTGTTGGCTGCCTCGCTGCGCCACCAGATTGAGATCATCGATACCTTCCCCGGCTCGGAACTGGTCGGCAAGGAATACCATCCACTGTTCCCTGATGCGATTGACCGAGCAGGTTCAGATACCGCCTGGACGATTGTTCCCGCTGATTTCGTCACCACGACAGACGGCACGGGAGTCGTACACACGGCGGTGATGTACGGTGAGGAGGATTACCATCTGGGAATGGAAGTCGGTTTCCCTGCCCAGCACACTGTGGACATGGATGGACGCTTCATCGCTGGCACACACAACTCACTCGACGGCAGATATGTGAAGGATTGTGATGACGATATCATCGACCTGCTGCACTACGACGACCAGCTATACCGGGAGGAGATGTACTCCCACGACTACCCGCACTGCTGGCGCACCGGCCACCCACTGCTCTACTACGCCATGGACAGTTGGTTCGTGCGCATGACCGCTGTTAAGGAGAAGTTACTCGAGTTCAACGACCAAGTGGAATGGGCGCCGGAATGGGTGGGGGAAGGGCGATTCGGGGAGTGGCTTCGCAACGTCAAGGACTGGGCCATCTCACGTGAGCGCTTCTGGGGACCTCCGCTTCCCGTATGGGTCTGCGAGCAGTGCGGACACCAGCATTGCGCAGGCAGCCGGCAGGACATGCTCGATGCAGCCATCGACCCGGATGTC
>CAXEUS010000183.1:0-4451 GCA_963999385.1 uncultured Candidatus Poseidoniales archaeon
TGGGGTGTCGACGTTCCTGGTGACCAACGGGAGCCTGCCGAAGGTGATTGAGAATCTGGACCCGCTGCCGACGCAACTCTACGTCTCGGTCGATGCGCCCAACAAGCAGCTGTTCAACAAACTGTGCAAACCGAAGTTCAACTCCAATGCGTGGGAGAAGTTGGAGGAGACGCTCGCAATTCTTCCTTCACTGGACACGCGCACGGTCTGCCGGCACACGCTAATCCGCCACGAGAGTCTGGGACACCACGTGGACTACGCTCGGCTGGACAACATCGCTGACCCGGACTTTATCGAGGCGAAGGGATACGTCTACGTCGGTCATTCGCAGAACAATCACACCATCGACAACATGCCCGCGCACCCGGAGATTATGGAGTTCGCAAACAACCTCGCTCCGCTAGTGGGGAGGGAAGTATTGTCTGACAGGCGTGAGAGTCGGGTCGCCCTGATTGGCAAGGAGATGATTCCAATCACATTGCCGCAGAAGGTGCGTGACCTACCCAGCGACCTGGGGATTGCGAAGCCGCAGCACTACCCGCTGCCACAGGCATAATCACGTCACTGGACAGGCGTCGATGTTGTCCTCTAACTCGAGCGGTGCGGCAACGAACACCATCGGATACACCGTATCACCGTTAGACCACTCACCAAGGTCTGTTGACTCCATGAACGCGGTCTGCGCCGTCTGCGCCGCGGCAGCATCCCCGCTCGCAGATGATGCGATGAAGTCCGCCTGTGCTTCGAGTCGCGGGTAGTATGAGTGGTCAGCGAGTGATTCCCTGATGATGGTCGCGGGTAGGTAATGCGAGGCAATCAGTCGCGGGAAGCCGCGATAGTCAGATGGAACCTGAAGGAACTGCACCTGTTCTGCAGGCAGCGGAGCAGCGCCGTCCCGAGCGAGCATACGGGCGTGCTGCCAACGCCCGATGCACTTCGCGACGACGTTGTCGCTCTCGTACTCGATTACCTGGATGAGCGCGTGGTCAGGAAGCCGCGACATGTTGCCTCGCAATTCGGACTGGGTGGCATGGATCCACGGAGCCTCGAGGTCCACCACCAGTGACTGTGAGCCCCAGTCGCGGCCGAGAACCTCGCTCAGCACGTGGTAGGTCGTCCCCGCACCCATGCTGTGACCGCCGATCCACAGGTGGCTGGGGTCGATGGTAGCCCCATCGCCGAGTGCCTCCAGCACCTGGTCGCCGGCCTCGATGCGCTCCCACGCATGGTCGATTCCATACAACGCCATCGTGTAGCGTGGCTGGTGCTGTGGATGGTCGGAACCTCCGAGCAGATAGGTCAACTCGAACCCGGAATCGATCGAACTCATGTCGACATCCGAGACGTACTGCGGGAAGATGGCCACCAGACCCTGTCCCGCCAGTGATTCCAGCGTGTCGCGATAGACCTCCATGTCCTCACCATCGTAGCCATGCAGCAGCAGCGCCACACCGACAGTGCGCTCACCGACATCCTTGGGAGTGAACACGTACACGCGCCAATCCTTCGATTTGGATGGCTCGTCATACCATGAGGTCACGTTGTCCGGGAATTCGAGATCGTAGACGAACTCGGCCACCTCGAAGGAGAACTCACCGCTGCCGTAGCCGCTCTGGGAACGCTCCGGGGGTGAGGGTTGCAAGCCAGCCATGGCGGTTAGATTTGGTAGGAACAACAGCATGGCGACGAGGAAGATGATGAGCGCATGCGAGGCACTCGCCTTAGCGGAGCGGAGCACCTCGTCCTTCCCTTGAGTGAGCAGAGGATGGGCGAGCACATGGCCGCCGATGGAGGCGAGCAGGAGCGTTCCGAGCACGAACGGCAGGGTGAGGATAGCGCCAAGGAAGAACGCCTTATCGAGTAGAAGGAATACCAAGCTGCGGGCGAGTGCCCAGCCAATCACGAAGCAGGTGAACCAACGGAACCAGCGTCCCTCGGGGCGCGCACGCAGGGAGTGACCGGTCCAGGCGGACATACCGATGAGCAGGATGGAGAGCAGGGCAATCCAGCCGACCAGCGCGCGGGCGGCGAATCCGAAACCAATGGTTGTGTAGGCGAAGTCAAACAGGGCGTTGAACAGAGTGTAACCGTTGAGCATCGGCCACCAGATGGGAAAGCCGCCGACGATGAATCCGATGATTTCTCCAACCCAAGGGCGTGATAGCAATTCTCGCCACTTCATCGGCTCACTCCAGCAGTTCGGACCACGCCTGAGATAGGCGTTCAGACCACGCTTCAAGACTGAATTCCGCTGCCCGAGCTAGCGCCTCTTCATTTGGAGGTCGGGCAAGTCCACCACGGGTCTTCCATGCACTGTGCAACTCGCTGATGGCATCCCTCCAGACACCAACATCGTCCGCAGACAGGATGTGATCCCCTGCAGCGACCTCATTGTGCGCCGGCAGGTTGCTGGCAAACACCGGGCAGCCAGCAGCCATCGCTTCCAACACCGGCAGACCGAAACCCTCGGCAGCTGATGGGAACAGAAGCGCCTCACAGTGCTGGTACGCGGCTATCAGTTCCTCATCGGTGAGACGGACATCAGTACCCACGCGGGTCAGATGAATATCCTGCTTGATGTCGTCGGCAAGGCCGTCCAATATCATGTCAAGGAAGGCGAGTCGCTTGCGCGGCTCATCACTACCTACGAACAGCAGGTTGCACTTGTCACCGGGAGCCGTTGGACCGAGGAACAGCGTTGCAGCACGCCCCTTCTCATATGGATCAGAATACTCTAGATCAGTTCCATGTGGTACGATTGCTGTCGGTTTGTCAGGGAACATCTGCTGGACCTCCATGCGGGTGGCCTCAGAGATGCAGATGAACAGGTCAGCCCTCGCCAAACCCTCGTGCAGAAGTTCGAGGTCACGCCGGCGTGCTCGCCCCACCTCCACATCACCCACCTGAACCGATCCTTCAGGGAGATTGACCACCCTCGGAGAGATGTGGAACAGGTCGTGAATCGTCACAGAAACCGGAAGAGGGGATTCCTTTGGCACCAGATGCGCCTGCTCCTGGTCGCTGATGTGCAGCAGCCGTGTCCCACTCTCCTTGGCCACCTTCGCCGCCTTCAACACACGTGCAGGATGCCCGCGCCTGCGTCGATAGTAACGAGTGGGGGCACTACCTTCGATATCGTGCTCTACGACTCCATGAAAAGAGAACCCCGGAACCATGCCAATCGTCAATCTGTCCACGAGGTCATGATGTGCCCTTCCAAGCCCGCTAGCGCGGGGAAGAGCGCCGCCGCGCGCTACCAGAACAGGGTGCGCCATCGGCGCGGCGAGGCCACGCCGATATTAAACGGAGTAGCGAAACGGCGTCCATGGGCGAGAGTCAGGGCCACGGAAGCGGAGCGCGCCCGCGGCTCCTGGTCGTGAAAGGCACCTTCGAACAGTTTGGGGGAGCGGAGCGGGACCTGCTCAACAACCTCCGTGCATGGTCAGAGAGGTTCGAAATCACTGTTGCGACTCTCAATCTACCAGATGAGGGACGAGAAGCCATTTCAGGCGCTGGAATCGAGTATCTCACTCCTCCCACACCTTGGGTGAAGCCGACTGGAGGATGGGCGGAGTTCAACGCGCTCGCCAGCCGGCAGGCGCAGCACCGCTGGTGGACGATGCTCAGGCTATCTGAACAGGGGACGAGACTCACAGACGTGCTCGCTAACATCGACGCGGTGCACATCACCAGCGGTGTGGGATCGCTGGAGTTCAGCGAACTGGTGCCCAATGAGCTCCCGTTGCACTATCACTGCCTCGAACCGCACCGCGGAATCTACGAGGATGTGCTGCACCGACGCATCGACAGCACACCGAAGCGGAACTTGACGCTCACGCGTCTCCTCCTAGGGCGCCAACGAGGGCGGGATCAACGAATGGTCGCACGCATTGAGCGACGAGCGCGAGGGTCCATCTCAGGGAACTCTGCTTGGATTCAGGAACGCATTTCCACTGTTTACGGCTTAGAATCAGGATTATTGTTGCCAACGGTCGATCTTTCCGTCTGGGCAGGCGAGTCACCGGAGCAGGCAGACGAGTATGTCGTCACCATCGGTGGGGCATCTTGGGTGAAAGGAACTTGGGAAACACTCGATATGCTGTCAGGAACAGGTATCGCGCTCTATCTGGTCGGTGGCTGCAAGCCGGGTGACATGGCCATGCTGCGCAAGCGCGCTGCAGAACTCGATGTCGAACTCGACATCCAACCGCGGCTCTCGCAGGATGAACTGGTGACGTTGGTCAAAGGGGCACGAGCGGTGGTCAGTCTCGCGCACGCGGAGCCGTTCGGATTGACTCCAATCGAAGCGCAAGCAGCTGGAACGCCTGCTCTGATGGTCGACGAAGGTGGATTCCGGTACACCGTAGCAGATGGTGTCAGCGGGCGGCTACTACCGCGCGGAGACTGGTCTGCATGGCACGATGCCTTGGAGCAAGCCGCTGACCAGGACA
>CAXEUS010000184.1:0-14544 GCA_963999385.1 uncultured Candidatus Poseidoniales archaeon
ACGAGGTTGCGCTCGACCTTCAGGTTCTCAATGCTGCTCAACTGAATGGTGTCTCCACTGGTATCGAGGATTTTCAAGAACTCCTTCTTGATGTAGACGTTCTTGTCCGTTACCACATAGATGAACGCCCTCTGATAGAGTACGGTCAGAATCAACATGACGCCAGTGTAAATCAGCCCGAAGATGAGGTAGAAACTGCCTTGCCATGTCGGTAGGAATCCATTTGGAGCGGTACCGAACAGATTGATGAGACCTCCGATGAGACCATCTGTGAACTGATGCTCGATGAAGAACAGGCCCGGTGTGACAGATATGAGCAGTAGTGAAATCGTGTACCAGCGACCAGCGGTGGAAAAGTTGAGGAAGTG
This sequence comes from uncultured Candidatus Poseidoniales archaeon, assembly GCA_963999385.1. Lineage (GTDB taxonomy): Archaea > Thermoplasmatota > Poseidoniia > Poseidoniales > Thalassarchaeaceae > JAKUTA01. The sequence goes on from CAXEUS010000184.1 coordinate 369, forward strand.
GTTCAACCAGGTGAGAGCCATCACCAGTATGAAGAATCCAGCGATACCGAACAGGTCCGCCATTCCATGCAAGAATCCCATGAAGGACATCAAGCCACCCTCTCCATCGGGGCCATCGAATGATTCACCCCACCAGAACAGCAGATGAATCAGTAGGACACATGTCACGAGCATGTAACGGCTGAACATGGACAGAAACATCGGCCCGCCCATGTAAATCGGCTTCTCATATTCCGTTACATCCGGTACGGCAGCGCGTACATCTGCCTCGTCCACTCTCGCCGTGTAATAGTCAATTGTTTCACCCATTCGTGAACCCCTTCCGTAGCAGTAAGACGCAGAACGCCCGTATATCATTCTATGCGAATGGACAGTCAGTGGAGGATGCCCCAACTGTGTTCCGCATTGCCATGTACCCATTCCCAATCGTCGAGGGTGCGCACCCCATGTTCATCAAGGATAGTGACCTGATCCACTTCCAGTGGGTACTCGTTGTAGGTGAAGTGACTGGTCATGCACGCCCGAGTGGGTTGGTCAAACGTCCAATGCGCGCGGGACACCGCTCGTACGAGCATCCCAATCTGTGTGCGCCCGTTCCACACGCGCACGCGGAAGCGTGGTAGAACATTGCCGTCATCGTCGAATTCAGGCACACCCGCACCAGATTCCACTTCCAGTAACTCAACCTCGCAGCGATTGAAGCGCTCAGTTCGCTCCCGCCCGGCATCCTTCCACAACCCTTGGCCCTTGAGTGGCAGGCGGGCGAAGTCGCGCGCTTTCCATGGGCGGTCATCCTTAGCGGTAAGGGATAGTGAGGCGTGTGGAAGGAACCAATCGAGGTAGGAACCATCTGAGAAATGGAGCATCCCCCAGAACCACGGAACAGAGGGAGCCTGCACGCACACCTTCTGGAAATAGGCTGTGCCCTCTACCGGTTCACCACCAACCTCACCTTCGCATTCACTCCCATGAATGCGCAGAATGTCGTAACCCATGCCGAGGCTGAACTCGTTGTGGGCGTACTCGACTCCCGATATCTCACGATTCCAAGGCTTCATGCGCAGATCGAACCGCGCTGGTGCCCCGCCTTCTACTGCCGCATCATCCGCCTCCAATCTCAACCAGAAATGACTGCGGTCCTCTGCTAAGCCCATTGACAAGTCATCGCTGAGCAGCGGCACCACCGCTCCTCCGCCTGCCGCACCAGATGCTGACCCTGCACCATTCTGTGGCCAGAGAGGATGATCTGAATCGATTGCGCACATACGCGCTTCGCGTAGCACCAGTGGTTCGTGCATCCGCTCTCCGTCATACCACCATGATGCGACCATTCCGGGGAAGGTGATTCCCCCGTGCTCGTCTACACGAGTTCTTCCACCAGCCTGCCAGTCGTGTCCGCTCACCCAGATACGCTCTGTGTCTTTAGTCGACCAGAGCACCATCAATTGCTGAGTTCGGCCGGGATGTCGTGGGTCGGGAAGCATCACCAACCACCACCACCACCACCAGGAAAGGCGTTGCAGTGGCTCGAGCGTATCAAGTCGCCATAGTGAGGACAGGTCCCCTTCGTAGCAATCGGGGTTCACTTTGGAATCGGTTGCAGCCACCATCGAACCAACTCAAGTCAATCGAGTTCACGCCGCTTGAACATCGCCTGACCGATGAACAACGCGAACACTGTGTAGAGTATCAAGATGAACAAAGACACGATTACTGAGGCGAGGGGGCTACCCTGAACAGCACTCGGAGGCGCCCAGAATGCCTGCAAAGCGATGTCAGCACCGAATCCATGGAAATCAGCGACCTGAATCATCCAGATGAAGTCGGGATAGGCTAGCAGAGCGGCGCAATTGATGATCTCAATGCCCCAGTGAGAAATCGACAGATAGGTGAGTGGGAATGTTGGCGAGGCGAGGGACATCATGGCCATGAGGAATTCCCATACACCTAGACCGATGGCGATGAACACTCCGTACTTCGGTGAGATGATCCCGCACACACTGAACACCGCACCATAGGCGAGCAATACCATCCACGAGGCGACTAGCACACCGAGCCAAAGCGGCAGGTCTTGCCAACGATAGAATCCATCAGAGGGGGCGAGCAGTCCCGATACGATGGCAGAGACGATGACCAGACCGGTGACATACGGCCAGGTCAAGGTGACGTATCCGAGCAGCCGATAGGTGAGCACCTCGGCTCGGGCGATTGGCTTGCCCAGCAGGTAGTGCATCGTGCCCTTCTCCATCTCATCGCGCACCAGCCCGGTGGCAAGGAACAGCGGAAGGAATACGCCTAGTAGGAAAGTGAATCCCACCTTCCCGAATCCGAGTAGGAACGAGCGGTGCAGAGCCTCTTTCAGGAAGACGGATTCGTTCGGGTCCTCGTCCACGTTCGGATCTCCGCTGACTGAGTAGACCACTCCAGTAGTGGAGTTCATCCGATAGTAGACATTGCATGGATATCCATCCCCATTACGGTCCTTGCGGGATGGAATATCGGGAGAGTTGGGGTCAGTCCATCCTTCTCCGGTGCAGTCACCATCATCGTCGTAACCTTGGTTTGAGTTGCGGAAATCGCCATCAAAGTCGAGCGGGTCCTCGTCAATCCACATCGATGCGGGGTCTGGTGGAACCGTTTCGGGGTCTGGATGATCTTCTGGATTCCATGGGCTTGTCCCTAATCTTCGCTCCTGGCCGGTCGGATATCCATCACCGTCCCAGTCCTCCGAATCGCCATCGTTGTCCCATGAATCAAATCCGGTGGCCATCGCCTCGGCATAGAACATCAGTACCATGGACACGAACAGGAGGCCGATACCCAGCACCACCCATGTCGAGCTCTTAGTGCGATACTGCCTCAGGGTGAATTCGGCAATCGCGGTGGCTTTGCGATCTAGTTTGCTCCACACTGTGTTTGTGAGAGGGCGCAGAGCCTGTGCCGCCTGCGCCTGCATCTGGCCTATTCTTCCAGACGGAGCCTGAGTTTCGGGATTATCGAGTTGTCTCTCAGACGAGGGTTGAGCATCAGCCAACTGCCTCTCAAGCGCGTCGGGCATCGGCGTGTCGGAAGGTTGCTCTGGAATCATGAACGACCCTCCATCAGGTAGCCCAGCAACGACTCAAGATTGTCGTCTGGGTTCTCAATCGCGGTCACGCGTACACCGCTTTCGAGACAGATTGCCGGAAGCGCCTTGTGAACGCTGGATAGGTTGTTCGTCTCGATGACCAATTCGTCCGGGCTAGGGAAGCGAACACCGAACACATCCCCGTGCGGCAGGAACGCAGTGCCGAGTTTACGCGGCTCATCGGTCCGCAACAGAATGCGGTGTGGGTGCTGATCCAACAGTTCGCGAATCGCATGCAGATTCCCCAGTGCCAACAGGCGACCATTGTGCAGAATGATGATTTGCTCGGTGATACGCTCAATCTCGTTGAGAATATGACTGCTTACGAGTACAGTCTTGCCCATCGAACCGAGTTCCCGCACGACGTTCATGATTGTCGTACGTGCCAGCGGGTCGCAACCTGCCAGTGGCTCATCGAGGATGATTAAATCAGGATCATTCACTAGACCGTGAGCTATCTTCACCCGCTGGCGCATCCCCTTACTGTACTTTCCAATCTGCTTGTTGGCGACATCTGCAAGACCAACGAAGTCGAGTACATGCATCGCCCTTTCCTTCGCTTCATCCCGAGTGTAGCCGAACAGCCGTGCCAAGGTGGTGACGAAGTCGAGCCCAGTCATCCAATCGTAGAGTTGTTCGCTCTCAGACACATAGCCGACACGGGCATACGGAGCTGGATTCTTCCATGGATTTGTTCCAAACAGCCGAACCGTTCCCTGACTCGCCTTGAGGCGCCCCACGATGAGTTTGAACAGAGTCGACTTGCCCGCCCCATTCATTCCTAGGATTCCAGTCACGCCACCCTTCACTGCCAGACTGACGTCGTTCAGACCAATCACCTGACCATACACCTTGGTGACCCCTTCGAGCATCACATGCGGTGCTTCAGGGATGGGAGCCCACGCCTCATCAGTCGGCTGACCGACTTGTGACATGTCCGGAATCATTCGCGAGTCACCTCCAACGAGGAGACACGGGCTGAGAGGACGTAGAGAGAGACTGCGTTCATCACCAACAGCATCACCAGACTCCAGACGGCGGGATGTTCGTAGGTGTAATTCACACCAATCATCCATTGGCCGACATGGGCGAGGTTATCGTAGGGTGAAATCAGGTAGATTGCGCTACGGTCGAACAGCGTAGAGATGAGGAAGGCGACCAGCTTGGTTCCGAGTATGATTCCCAAGAAGGCGACTGCCGGGAAGAATTTGCCTTGACTGACCGAAGAGAGCGCTAGCCCGATGCAGGTGTAGGTGAACACCAACAGGAAGGCCGCAGCGAGCGCAGCTAGGAACAGCCCGGCGGTATCGATTAGGTAGGCCCAGCCCTCTCCATTGACGAGGATTCCACCCAGATAATACATGCACAGCGAGAAGATGACGATTACTCCGAGGATAATCGCTACCGAGAGGAATTTCATCATTGCATAGTCCCGTCTGCTCACCGGCCTTGAGAAGTATAACGCGCTCGTTCCGTGCTGTCTGTCCTCGCTGATGATTCCCCCTATGATCAGGGCTGTAACGAGAGGGTAAGAGCAGGCATTACGGAACCAGAAGGCGAGTACATGTCCGTAGAGGTTTCCTCTACTGATGCCGAACATACGTTCTATCTCCTCTGCACCGGTAATCGAGCCGAGCGCCATGAAGCCGAGACCGGCAAGCGAGGAGATGAACACGCCGAAGATGACTAGTTTGGTCATTAGCGGATAGGGTCGATGTCCCTTGGAGAACAGGCCGTAGATGTGATGGCGCAGTATGGCCCAGTTACGCATCCAGCGAGGATTGAGTTCACCTCGCCAAGGTCGGTAGATCTGGTGGAAGATGGTTCCGCCTGTCGCTGACTGTGCCACCTGAGCGACCTGGGCGCTAGCAATCTCGTCGCCGTCACCTGAACCGAACGCCGCCTCCATCCGCGCTTGGCCGGTCACTTGGAGGCCCGCTTGGCCCATGTACTCAGCCTCCGATGCCGAGACATCTGGTACAGGTGGAGAGGTTGGTGTCACATCCTCCGTTGGTGTGTCGCTTACGGCGACCTCCTTGTCCTCTTGGACCGCGGAATCTAACTCATCGAACAGGTCGTCAACAGATGGTATGTCGTCATCCATCACACCTCACCTCCAGTGAGCGAACGGTTCGCCGGCGCGATTTCACGACCCTTGGGTGACTGTCTGAGCAGGTCGGCTGAGGTCTTGACACCGTATCCCAATCGCTCCATGATGACGATGAACAGATCCTCCAGAGAGGGCTCGTAGTCCTCCATCTTGCGCACCTGCACCTCTGCCTTAGCAGCGCATTCTAGAACGAGATCGTAGGTCGATTCGTCCTCTCTCACGACCCTCATGACGCGGCCCGAACGACGTGGTTTCAAGCCAGCATCGGATAGCACCTGCTCCATTCGCGAAGCACCTCCCCATACCGAGATCTCAATCTCTCGGTCAATCGCCTTGAGATCCTCGATGCGCCCTTGAGCGATGACCCGCCCTTCATGGATCATCAGGATGCGGTCACAAATCCGTTCGACGTCGTCCATCAAGTGGCTGCTCATCAGAATCGAGCGGCCTCCTTGCTTGACCACCTGGAACAGGGTGTCGAGCATGAATCCCCGCGCCGACTGGTCCAATCCGTTCGTTGGTTCGTCGCAGATGACGAGTTCCGGGTCGTGAATGATGCCGCATGCCAATTTCGTGTCCTGCATCATCCCGGTGGAGAATGTGGAAACCTGCCGATAGCGCTGGTCGCGCAGCCCGACATACTCCATCACTTCGTGAGCTCGTTGCATGGCTATCTCTGGGTTCATCCCAAGCAGTTCACCGCAGTAGCGGACTTGGTGAATCGCCTCCAGTCCAGGAGTGAGACAGTCGTATTCTGGCATGTAACCGATGCGCTGGCGAATCTGGTCACCTTGGGTCCTGACATCGTATCCGAGTACCTTCCCGTCACCAGATGTAATCTGAATTAGACCGAGCAGCGTCTTGATGAGGGTGCTCTTCCCAGCCCCGTTCGGTCCAAGCAGACCGGTTGCACCCGACTTGATGTTGATGCTGATCTCATCGAGAGCGACGTGGGGGCCGTAGTTCTTGGACAACTTGTCCGTCTCGATGATGATTTCATCGCCCACGCGTACGCCTCCGGCCCTTCGGGCTGGAGGCGTGACTTCACCGAACAGCCTTCAATCATCCCCCGGCTGGCTTGCAGACGCGACTGGCTGTGATGCATCAATACGGGCGCCTTCCTTGACCTTGACGGCAACCCCTTTCTGAAACGCTGCGGCCTCCCAATCTGCACATTTCGCAATCCCATGAGCAAGGAATTCGCCCGATTCGTTGGTGACCGCGCATGGAAGGCCTGGAAGGATCGCCCCGGTGCTTTTCATCACAGAGAAATGCATCACGCTGCGACCGTTGCGAACGAACTCCTCGGCACCCTCTTCAACAACTACAGTAGGCAGACCATGCTCAATCACGAAATCCATGTTCTCGGCATCGCCATCACCCAACTCATCCATGGGTATGGTGAAGTTGGATGTGCGGTTTCGCGCATGCAATCTGCGTGCTCCTTCAAGAGTCAGACTCAGTCCCCCATCCGATAATCTTGGAGAGAGAACGTGTGCGCCATCAGAGGCACAGACGTTCTTCACTCGTCCGCGACGATTCCGGATGAATGAACATCCGTCCAGAAACTCATCCGCCACCTCCGCCTCGATGTAGCACAGTGTCATCAATTTGGCCCGCGTTGCACACCAGTCTAGATAGTCCCGAATCGACTCGGCAGTCGGCGTGTCAGAATCAATGGACGAATCAGTGATGCCCTCAGCCGGCGTCAGTTCGGCAGTGAGTTGCTCCCAAATATCCTGTTGCGGCTGTCTGGCATCCACAAACAGTGGTTGAAATTTCTCGGGATTTGAATTGGTCAGGAATCTGAGCCATGTTTCCAACTCTTCGATGTCCTGTTCCACATCGAGAATCCAGATTGAATCTGAACCTTCGACATGCGCGAACGGGTTTAGGTCCTCAAGTGCATACGGAATGATTCCCAACGGAGAATGGACCAACGGAAGCACATTTGGCCAACGCTTGAGCAATTCCTTGACCAGCGAGCCAATCGAATCTCGCCAGGGTGGCGCCCTTCCATGGATGAGCACTACCTTCCAGTCATCGGGACTCATGTCCTCGCCATTGAGATTCTTGGTTGGAACTTCCCATCCTTCAGCAATTATCTGAGCTGCTATCGCCCAAGGATGTCTGGGCAACTTCTCAGTCCAATCGACTCCTCCATTTCGAATGGGAGCAGAGGAACCGATAGTACTCCCTTGGGCTTCATCTATTCCTTCATCGAACAGCCAATCTACAGCCTCTTGCAGTGCAGGGTCTGCAGCGGCTCTTTCCTCCACCAAGTGCCATATCTTCCCCTCCCGGACAGCCTCACGACAGCGAGACAGTTCACTCATGGTCACCTCCAGATTGAGCTTGGCCAACAATCGCGTCTGGTCATCAGGTTCCATCGCTCTCACCTGTGCAGGGGTTACTTTGTGGAGATGGTATGATGGGAATGGCCATTCCGTCAGTCCTTCCAGCCGGACAGTTCTCGTGGGCGTCAGGATGCGACCGTTGCGGGCGAAAGCGGCGTAGGCAGCGGAATCGAACAGGTCGACTCCGAGAGCGACTGAAATGGGGAACAGCATTGGATGACCGCAGCCGAACATGTGTACCGGACGTTCGATTGGAATCTCACCGCGACAGGCGAGAATCACCTTCAGCAACTCCAGATAGCGTCGCTTCTCCATCAGCGGAACGATGCCGCCGATTGGATGGATGGCGAACGGGTGTTCTCCCATCAACTGCGCTGACAATTCGCGCAGGTCGAGTTCCAAACCTCCTTGGATAGGGCCGTTCAACAGCGTATCACCGGCGGCTGCGAGCGCACCGGGAGCGCGGGCGGCAGTCTCCATCACTGAGTGTTCCGATTGCTCGCGGGTGTCATCCGGCCTGCCGAACACGTCGAGCATGGTCGCCACATCAACTCTAATCTCCCGCTGAAATGCGACTATCTCGTCCGCCCCGACCTCGACATCTCCGTAGGCATCCTGCTGGAAGGTGCCGGAGTCTGTCATCACGAATCCAGGATAGTCGAGCAGATCGTGCACCCCTTTCTCAAGGGCGTGTTGTTTGAGTTTCTCGTGTTTCCAGATGATGTAGGAATTGGTGATTAGCCCCTTGATGTCGAATTCATCCCACATCTCGCGTGGAGTGACAGTGAGAATATTCGGATTCACGACCGGAAGTAAGGTCGGTGTTTCTAGGATGTGGGTACCGGTATGCAAGCGGCCGATACGCGCTAACCCATCGCGTACGCTAACCTCGAATTTACCGTGGTCTCCCTCCTTGCACGCAACAGGCTCTACGGGCACCGGCAAGTCATCACCTCGACTCTCCCCGGTCAGTCCCCTTTTTGGCACTTCGTGAAGGGTGAAATGTTCAGGATTGGCCACCTGGCGGGTCATTGCGACCATCTTCACTGTGGGATTTCTTGTAGCCAGACCACTCAGGGCTGACCTCATCGTAACAATCACCATCGGCCCGATCAATGCGCCCATCGCTATCGTTGTCGATTCCGTCGCCGCAGTTGCCACTGCCACCGAATCCAAGAATGCTACCACCATCATCTCCGCCGCTGAACACCATCCAAGCACCACCCGCTAGACCGAGTACTACGAGCATGATAATCGTCCAAGTGGTGACGCTGTTGCTGTCGTGCTTGTGGATGACCTCGACGGTCACCTTACGCTCCAATCCATCTTCTGAGGTCTCACCCATCGCACCTGAGACCGCGGATTGTGCAAGGCCCTCATCTCCGCCCATCAAAGCGCACAGGTGTTTCGAAGATATCAGTTGTCTCTGAACCGGAGGACCTCTATTCCAGTCGCATCCAGCAACTCTGAAAGTGTCTGAGGAACGAATTTCTCTGCCGGAAGCGCGAGGATGCGGATGAGTGTTGAACCAGCAGAGTCGTCAAGCAAGCGCACGAGTTCTGCTGTCAAGGCCAATTGACGTGCGGTGACCATCACCGCCAGATCTCCTTCACCAGCCACGCCTGCCACGTTGACTATCCAATCGTCCATCGGAGGAATCATGTTCCAGCGAAATTCTACCTCCGCGGGCAACCCTAGCCGCTCTGCTTCCTCGACCAGCGCCTCCTCCAAGGCTGCGTGCCACTGACTCTCCTCGGACGGCATCTTACCACTCACACGAAGGTGACTCCGCCATGCGCCAGCACGAACTCGCGACCAAGTTCATCGAAGGTGTCCAGCAGGGAGGAACTGAACGTCACTGCCGCCACTTCCTCATCCATCAGGAGGTCTCCTTGGATTCCTTGCAGTGTCCCTGGTGCCGCGCCACAGGCGATGCACGCACCGTCGAGGTTCAACTGCAGCTCGACCGCCTCGACTCCCGATGACAATGACACCACCTCGGCGGCATCCACGAGTACTCCGCCACCATGTCCGGACAGCGCGGCGCGCACAACTCCCAAGCGTGAGATTAGGGCAGGAACCAGTTCAGCGTCACCATCCCGAACCAGCGTTACCAGAGACAGCCCGACCAGACGCTCTTCTTCGACCGGGTCCAGCATCTCATCTAGCCGTGTATCAGCCTCCTTAGCCACGCTGTCAGCCACCTCAATGCGGTAGACATCGGCGAGGTCGTCGTCGGTCATCAAGGGGTGCTGGACGTGCACTCGATTTCAGCCCTATGCCTGTGTAGAGACGTATCGATGTGAACCAATGGTGTATCTCCCACTTACACGACTTGATAAGTGGTCCATGGACCGCCCTCTTAGAGGGCGACAGATGTCTGACGGCCAAGTGCTCGAAATTCGGGACCTGCATGTGTCCATCGGAGATGAGGAAATCCTCCGCGGAATCACTCTCAGCCTGTCCGAGGGAGAGGTCAACGCCCTGATGGGTCGCAACGGTAGCGGCAAGTCAACTCTCGCACTCGTACTCATGGGACACCCTGCCTACGAGGTGACCGGTGGTGAGATTCTGCTCGATGGTGAGAACCTGCTGGAAATGGAGCCGTGGGAGCGCGCCCGCGCAGGAGTCTTCCTCTCGTTCCAGTACCCGCAGGCTGTTCCAGGACTTCAGGTTGGAAACTTCCTGCGCAAGTCGATTCAGGCAATCAAGGGTGAGGATGCGCCGCCCGCTCGAGAGTTCCGCAAGCAGTTGAATGACGCATGCGACCTGCTGGGAATCGACAAGAAATTCCTGGCGCGCTATGTCAACGACGGCTTCAGTGGCGGGGAGAAGAAGCGTTTCGAGATTCTACAACTCATGCTGCTCAAGCCGCGCGTCGCCATCCTCGACGAAACAGATTCAGGCCTAGACATCGACGCCATGCGCGCCGTCGCCGATGGAATCAACGCCAGCGTAGACGGGGCCGCGTGCCTGATTATCACGCACTACCAGCGCATTCTGGAGCATGTTCACCCAGACCACGTGCATGTGCTCATTGACGGGCGCATCGTCGCCAGCGACGGCTACGAACTCGCTGAACAACTAGAGGACAAGGGCTACGAATGGCTCGATCAGGGGGCCTCCACTTGAGTGATGTAGCACGCGAAGCCGTCGGCGAGTACAAGGCCGGCTGGCACGACCCTGAGGCTTCCACAATCCGCTTCGACGCAGGACTCTCCGAAGAGGTCGTGCGCAACATCTCCGAAATCAAGGGAGAGCCGAAATGGATGACTGACATCCGCGTCAAGGCGTACCACCATTTCATGGAGCGCCCGATGCCTACTTGGGGCTCTACTGAGTTGCTCAACACAATCAACTTCGACCAGATCTGCTACTTCCTGCGCTCAGGTGAAGGAACGGAGAATGACTGGGACGACGTCCCAGAGGACATCAAGAACACATTCGAGAAACTGGGAATCCCGGAAGCAGAACAGCAGTGGCTAGGCGGTGTGACAGCACAGTACGAGTCAGAGGCAGTCTACCACAGTATCCGCGAGGACCTAGAAGCCCAAGGAGTAGTCTTCCTCGACATGGACAGCGGACTGCGTGAGTATGAGGACATCGTGAAGGAATACTTCTGCAGCGTGATTCCGTATCAGGACAACAAATTCAGCGCTCTGAACACCGCAGTATGGTCAGGTGGCTCGTTCATCTACGTGCCCAAGGGGGTGCACGTCGAGATGCCGGTGCAGGCATACTTCCGCATCAACGCCAAGAACATGGGTCAGTTCGAGCGCACGCTGATTATCGCCGATGAGGGGTCATCAATCCACTACGTAGAGGGCTGCACAGCCCCGACCTACTCCACCGATTCGCTGCACAGCGCAGTCGTCGAACTCATCGCCCAACCAGGCGCTTACATCCGTTATACGACCGTCCAGAACTGGTCTAACAACGTCTACAATCTGGTCACCAAGCGCGGCGTTGCTCACACCGACTCGACCATCGAATGGGTTGACGGTAACATCGGTTCGAAACTCACAATGAAGTACCCGGCTGTGATTCTGAAGGGTGAAGGGTCGCACGCCGAAGTCATCTCGGTGGCATATGCGGGCGAGGGGATGCATCAGGACGCCGGTGCCAAGGTACACCATCTAGCCTCGAACACCACCAGCAAGATTCTCTCCAAGAGTATCAGCAAAGACGGTGGCCGAGGAAGCTACCGTGGCATGGTTCAGGTAAGCAAGAAGGCGGACAACTGCAAGGTGAACGTCGTCTGCGACGCACTCATCCTCGATGAGGACAGTCGCTCCGACACCTACCCCACGATGGAAATCAAGAATCCTTCCTGCCGCTGCGAACACGAGGCATCTGTCAGCAAGGTGAGCGATGACCAAGTGTTCTATCTGATGAGCCGCGGCCACTCAGAAGATGAGGCGCTGGCCCTCATCGTCAACGGATTCTTTGAGCCGTTCGTTCGCGAACTGCCGATGGAATACGCGGTAGAACTGAACAAACTGATGGCGCTCGAGATGGAAGGCAGCATCGGGTGATTGAATGGACGCTGCCGCCGTCTACCTCGCTCTCCCTGAGCCTGACCGTGCACAGCATCTGTGGCGCTACACCCCGTGGCATCGCATCCATCCAACCGGCAAGCATGGATACCTGCCTGAATCCACCGGGCCTGCCACTCTCTCTCTCTCGCTGCTCGACGGCACTGACGCACCCGAAGGGATTGCAATAACTGCGGCTTCTGATGATGAACTGACTGAATTGTGCGCTGCACCACACGACGACATCGCCTCTGCCCTCATCCGATCTCTATCGATAGGTCAAGCGGTCGTTCTGCGAGTCCCACGAGGAACACGGCTCGATCAACCTCTTCGGCTCGATGTCAAAGCAGAAGGGCAGGTCTGCTCTCTGCATCTGTTGGTCGATATAGGTACGATGGCCGAACTAGAAATCGTCACTTCCGTAACCGGTGATGCTGCCTGGTTCGGTATGCTGCGCGAAGGTAACATCGGTGCGGGCACGCACGTGAACGATGTCGTTGTCAACCAGCTCGGTGCAGGACAGATGCTGAGGGTCGACGGAATTAGCATCGACCGAGACTCTCAGGTGCGAGCGGGCACTGTTGGAGCTGGTGCGAAGCAAGCGAAGGCTGACCTTCGCTACGAACTGACAGGGCCGGGCGCGAGTGTGCTTGTCAATGGTTCAATGACCTCTATGGGAGAACAGCACAACGACCACCATATCGAGATTCTGCACGAGGCACCTGAGACGTTCAGCCGCCTAGCATGGAATTCAGCATGTGGCGGTAAGAGCCGCACGGTCGGAACCGGGATGCTGCGTATCGTCCACGGAGCCAAGGGGTCGGACGCCTCGCAACTGTTCCACAACCTGCTGCTTTCGGACAATGCCGAAGCAGACTCGATTCCTGAACTTGAGGTGCTGGAGAACGAGGTGGTTGGCTGCGGGCACGGGACTGCGAACGGACCGATCGACGAAGACCAGATTTTCTACTTACATAGCCGCGGATTCAGCGAAGCGGGCGCGCGGGCAGTACTCATCTCCGCGTTCCTGAATGCCACCCTGACCGAGATGGGTAGCGAGACGCTTCACAGATGGCTCAACGATCTTCTGAGCGGTGGCTTGCCCGACCTCACCATATGACTGCATCCTCTTCCAGTAGGCCCTATCTCAATGAAAAATAGAGAACTGCTAGTACGGTTGGTAAAATTACAGCAAACAACCAAATCATTGCTACCTTTCTCTTGATAGGTGCACTTTCTTTGACATCCATTTCGTATAATTCGGAATATCTGCATTCTTTGCAGGAAATTATGTTCATGTCGGTGTAGGGCCAAATCCTCCGTTTGGCGCCTATTCCTTGGGCCCGAAAGTGCCTAGGAACTTCCAAATTATTTCCGCCACACTTGGGGCAAGTACCGCTCTTCATATTCATGCCACAATTACAGTGCGATTTCTATATTCCCTTCATCACTAGAACACACATACAACAATAGAAAAAGAAAACACTTCGAGAAGAATATATGGAGATTTCAACACTTGAGTTCATACGCATAGCTGTAGGCTTGTGTGTGCTGATGTATGTGGGCAACTGCTTGCTCAATCAGAAGGTATGGCTTCGTGGGCCCATCGGTTTGACGAGTAAGACATTTGCATGGGGTACGAGAGAGGAAAATCAAACGATATTCATGATTCACGTTATCGTTGGAACGATAATTGGGATTTGGATGATTGTAGTCCCATTCTTGTAATTGCATCGTCGCGTATGAATCAATCATCGGAAGGTGAACGATACTTGCGTTCTTTGAGATCGTTCTGGTAGGACATGCCGAACTCGCCCCCGTGTTCCGCAATCCACTCCGAGAATATGTGGACCCCCAGCGGTTCCTCGTCCGATGCCATCAATCCACGCTTCAGCCCTCGAATCTCTGCCCTGGTGATGACCAGATCTTGCAGAAATATTCCTAGGAACTTCCCGAAAAGCCAGCCAGCGGTCGAAGGAACAGGCAGGATGAGTCGACGCAGGCCCATCGATTTCGCCATCAGACCGATGTACTCCTTGTAGCGAAA
>CAXEUS010000185.1:0-5739 GCA_963999385.1 uncultured Candidatus Poseidoniales archaeon
AGGTGTACGATGTTCCATGAGAATGAGTCCAGATTATCGATGAACAACAGTCTACGAACTCCATCTAGGGGGAACTCCAGAGGTGGGTCGCCAACAGACCACTCTATGGGTTCGGCAGGTGCGATACAAGCAGATTCGGCTTCGTCTCGCGCCCTCGCGAGCGCGCGTGTTCTATCATCGACGGTAGGAACCGGGTGTATCTCAGAGGATTCACTGGTGTGAATATCGGTGCAGAGATCCACAGACCAGGCAGCATCCAGCAAGCCCCGAGCCTTCCACTTCGCCTCTGCCACCTCCTGCTCGGGCTCTGACTCAATGACAAGACCGCCACCCGCCTTCACCCTCGCATTCCATTCACCGACGTCATCCTGCTCCGCCTCCAAGGTACGAATCAGGATGTTCCACGCTGAGATTCCGGTGCGTGGGTCGTGATGTCCGAGCGAGCCGGTCCACGCCCGGCGCGGCTCTCCCTCCAACTCATCGATGCTTGCTACGGTCACGGTCTTCGGACAGCCGGTGATGCTCCCCCCAGGGAATAGCGCCTGCAGCGCATCCCAACCATCGAGACCAGGGCGCAGACGTCCTTGCACCTCGCTGACCATATGTTGCACATCTGGGAAGGTCTCGATACGCCAGTCCGACCAAGTTACGCTACCAGTGGCGCACACTCGACCGAGGTCATTGCGCTCGAGGTCGACGAGCATCATGTGCTCGGACAATTCCTTACGATTAGCAGCCAGCGCTCGCCGCTGGCGAGCATCCTCCTCCGGTGTGCGACCACGAAGACATGTTCCCTTAATCGGCCGGGTCGAGAGAGTTCCTTCTCTCTGTGACAGAAGGAGTTCGGGGCTTGAGGAGGCAAGTGCACAGCCGAGGTCCGGGGCGAGCAGCCAACTTGAGAATGGTGCTGGATTGCGAACTGCGAGTTGTTCGAAGACTTGCCAAGGTGACTGGATGCTTCCCTGCCACACTCGTCCAAAATTCAGTTGGTAGAGCAATCCCTGCTCGATGCAAGAATGTACCGTTTGTACCGCCTCCACATGCTCCTCATCGGAGATTGTGGAGATAGGTGCAGGCGGAGAAGAGGTGGCTGACGCATCATCCGATATCGAGTGAGGGTAGCCATCCTCAATCCACGCTTCGACACATGCAATCGTCTGTTGCGCCCAGGCATCATCATCCAGACATGCTAGAGTCAGGCTGCCTCCATGACGGTCGTGAAGCAGCCAGCGGTCGCAGCGGTAGAGTAGCCCGAGCAGGTCATGGGGGCTGGGGAGGTTGCGCAATTGCAATGGTTCGGTCCACTGCACTAAATCATAAGTGAGCAAACCAGCGAGATTTCCGGGTAGTAATTCCAAATCCAAATCTCCTGATTCCACGTCAGGTGAGAGCTCGCCGAGTGGGCGCAGTGCGGCAGCGAGATTCTCACCGCGGACCTCGAACCGATGCACCCAGCGGTCATTCTTCCATGATTCAACCACCCAGACGCAATCGCTCTCGGGCAAACCCAGAGTCACCTCTCCAGCAAGTGCTGAGGCGTTAGAAGTGAGTGGAGGTTGCTCGGAACGTGATGGTTGGCGGCAGACCGCACGAAGCGTCGGAGGTCCTGCTAGAGCGCTGATTCCTGCCAAATCGGACAGTGGCCCTCCAGAGAGAAACAGAAGTTCGTCGGGAGCGCCATGCAGCGTGGACTCGCCCCACAATCCAGTCGAGCGTAAGCGAGTGGCAAGGCCGAGCAGTAGCAACTCGTCATCGCCGAGGGGCCATCTGCGAACAATCATGACGTGCCCTCCAGATTGACCCATCCTTTTTCCAGAGCACGCTGATGAAGGTCGGTGCACCGGCTGCAGAATTCATCATCTCCCTCTACTCCCACTGGTTCACCATCGAGAGACGTCAAGGCTGCCACACCGATACCAGTTCCGAGCAGCAATACCTCACGCGCCCTGACGAGCATGGTTGCGGTTATTCTCCCAGAATGTACAGGAATGCCCTCATCGGCAAGTCCAGAGACTATGCTCTCTAGAGTGAGTGAGCGTATTCCACCCAATTCAGAGTCTGGATACCAAGCAGTGCCGTCGTAGTCCAGCAGCAGTAGAGTTGCACGATCTGCGTCAACAATCGCTTCGTTGTGAATGAGGAGCGCCACATCCGCGCCAGCCTTCACTGCGGCTCGCTGAGCCACCAGGTACGGCTCCCAGCATGCATGCTTGGTTCCAGTAAAGTCATCCGACCAGCGCGGAGCCTCGTGAGTGATACCAGTCAATCCAACAACATCGTATTCTGTCGCTGGGCGTGATTCAGTTGTCCAAATCCCAGCAGCGGTCAGATTCAGGCATACCAGAGAGTTCGGTTCGTGTGGCATATTGGCAATTAGAGCCAGCTCTGCTGCCGCATGTGCATCGTCGGGCCAAGCGATTCCCAAACGACCGGCATGTTCTCGCATCCGGTCAAGATGTGCATCGAGGTGTGCTACCTGCCAGCCCTGCGTTCGCATGGTGGTGAACACCAATTCCTGCGGATTGCCATCAGCCTCGTCCACGTGCGCACCCGACGGCTCCAAAGGAGCCGGGAACATCAATGCTCAGTCGCGGTTTTCTGAGATTCTATCGCCGAACTCACAGAAGATCATCGATGAGTGAGTCGAGGTCATCGTCCTTTTTGTCTTCTTTAGGAGGCTCGTCGAACAGGTCAGAGGCGAGGTCAGCGAGGCGGGCGCTGGCCTCAGTTGGCGCGGTGTCCCGAGTAGGGGGGATGGGGGCCTTGGACTCCTGCTCTTGTTCTGCATGAATGGTGGAGGCAGCCGGCATGAGCGTGCCCTCGAGGTCAACATCAGCGACTGCTGGAGTGCCAAATGATTCGCCGGTATCACTCCAACTACTATCCTCCCTATCCTGAGGGAGGCCCCATGCTCCAGTGACCAGTTCCCATGCCTGATTATCGCGACGATCTCGGCGGGAACGCACCATCATGAAGATGATTGTCATGATGGCTAGCATCAGCATCACAGAGAGTATGTTGTTGAGAGTCAGCAAGTCGCCGATACCGGCGACTGAAGGTGGAGTATCTGAGGTGTCTTCTTCTGACGGTGTTGAATCAAACGCCTTGATCTCCTTGGAGCGCACAGCATGCTTCCAGTCCTCACCATCGAAAGCAACCACAGCGACGTGCCACTCGGTTGTATTGTCGAAAGGCACATCCTGTTGCCACTCGTCTAGTTCCCAGTAGGTTCCGATGATTCCTTCCTTGAGCAGGGCAGCCTCTCCAGTCATCTCGAAGCGCTCTTCGCTGACGTAGATGCGGTAACCACGAATGTTGGTGGCGGTGAGTGGCACCCATTCTACCTCGATGCTCTCACCATACTTGGTCCAACTGACGCTGAAATCGACATCGGGCAGATGTGCCCCTGGGTCCTCATCCGAGTTGTCTACTGCTCTGCCATCGCCCACGTTCAACTGGTCACGGTGAGCATTGCCGCCTGAGTCTACTGGAACGATGGCAACATAGATTGGGATACCGGACATGATTGACTCGCCGTTGGATATGTTAGTGAGCGTGAATGGCAGGTCCACGTCCCGTCCAAGTATCATCGCCGGTTGGCGCGGACCTGTGCTGGTGAACTTGATGATATCCGCATACACCTCGTAGTGGTCGAGATCGCTGGCACTGCTCTGGGTGAATTCGACATAGACAGCGGTGCCGTCATCATCGGGAAAATCGCTCACCACAGGTGTGTCTAGACGGTCCGGAGGAATGATGTCGTCGCGGTTATCAATCGGTGTGACTACCACTGAAGGCAAGTTAGTCAGGAAGGCTGAGTCGAGCAAGTCGTGGGCGGTAACCGTCACGTAGAGAGGGATGTTGGGGTGTATGATAGCAGGTGTGCCATTAACGACCGACCCGCCTCCGTAAATAGCGGTTGTAATGGTCACTGCAACGTGCATTGAACCACCGTCTATGGAATACTGTCTGTCGAGTACTGTTGCGCCACAGGCGGTCAAGTCGTCGCGGCATATTGGGTAGAGTGCTGTGAGGTCATCCACGGGATGGTCAGAAGCCCAAACAACGTAGTAGCCGAAGTCCATCACCTCACTTGCATCCCATGTGATGTCAACTGCCCTTCCATCGTCATCAGGGTGATCCCAGGCGCTCAGGTTCTCCAACCGTGGGGGTGGATCTGAACCGAACATGTTTCGTTCGGGGCTCGCCTGCACGATGGTGACATTTTCCAAATCACCGTTACCCCACACGTCAAAGGCCACGACGGTAATCCAGTAGAGCACATTATCCTCGAGTGCAAGGCCACCCCAGTCAGAGATGTTCGCCATGCCGGACTCACAGTCAGCCACGATGGTTGAGTTGAGGAAGTCAAGTGCGTTGGCGGGGGGATGGGTGTCATCCTCATCAGCTCTGACCGGACGTACCATGACCGTATGCCAAGCACAGTCAGATTCGCTATTCGGTGTCCATTCGACAGTAATCATACCGCCTTCGTCATCAGGGGTATCATACGCATTGATGTCCTCAACCGATGCTGGTGGGATGCCGTCATCGACCCCTCCTGTGGGTACCACAGGTCCCACGATAGTTGCGTTCGCCGGGTCGTGCTGGCCCGCCTCATCCACACAGGTAATGGCCACCCAGTATACCCTGCCTCTCTCGAGCCTGAGCACAGTGCTGTTCGAATCCTTGTGTACATCGGCACCCTGTTGTGGTAATCCGATGGCGTCGGTGATTTCGGTGTTTACGGCCCAGATACGAGTGCCGGCGTGGTCGAGAGCGCTGCACTCTTCCCACTCTACGTAGAGATCTCCATCCTCCCCACCATCAGCTGGACCAGCAATCGCCCATGCAGGTGGTGTGGGAACATCGTCGAATGCCTGCGCAGGTCCTATGATATCAGACGGTTCACCCAGAGAACCGTCGTCATATTCCTGCACGACTACCCCATAGATGTCATCACCATCCACAATCGGCAGACCTCCTGCGGTGGCGATGTCAACCATCGTCACTGTCCACACTGGAATACGTACATCGTACGTGGCTGACATCAGGTCGAAGGCCGTTGGCGGCGTCGTCCAGTTGCCCACATTGAGATAGACGCGGTAGGCGGCCCAGCCATGGTCGCTGCTCGGAGTCCACTCTGCGATGAGTACCCCTCCGCCGTCATCAGGACGGTCGAACAGGTCGAGCAGTGCAACAGGACTCTCTGAGCGGGTCCAATCGTAGATGATGCGTATCTCGATTGAGCCGTTGAGCGGGCTCTGGAGTTGGATGTGCATGTCTCTACCGGATGGCGTGAGTGCGCCTCTGCGCGCGGCTAGTTCAAACTCGGCAGCAAGAGTTGGGCTGAGTTCCGTCAGGTTCCAAATGCCGCTGTAGTTGAGATTGTGCGACGAGACCCATACCGCTGCTCCGGCTACGGGACTGGACATTGTCAATGATAGTTGATGCAGAGGGATGGACCCTGGAGAAATCCCGCCTGCCTGTGACGAGGTGGTGACATTGTCAGACGCGGATATGAGTTGCGTCCACTGGCCTGGACGAGTCGAGTTGGTGATGTCTGCACTAAATCCTGAGAAAGTGACGGTGAGAGGGTCGGCGCGACGCATTGATTCCCGGTCGATTTCGATGAACGCAGGCCATGAAGACCATCCGTGCAGCCCGTCGCTCGCGGTAGACCACATGCCGGTGGAGCCAATCCATGCAGACGTGGTTCTGGGAATCACCTCAGTGCTG
>CAXEUS010000186.1:0-9321 GCA_963999385.1 uncultured Candidatus Poseidoniales archaeon
AATTCATGAGTCCGCCTGGCGCCAACAGCAGGCTGTTGAAACAGGTGCGCAACAAGTAGTAGGAGTCAATCACGCTCTCGATTCTGCTGCTGACGGTGCGGGACCACAGCCTCAATCACTCGACAGAAGGGATATCGCAGAACAGGTCTCCCGTCTGACTGATGTTCGCAGAGATAGGGATGCAGCGAGGGTTACCGATGCGCTCAGCAATCTCGGAGATACTGCTGCAGGAGATGGCAACCTGATGCCAGCAATCCTAGAATGTGTGAAGGCTGAATGCACAGTTGGAGAGATTGTTACGACGATGCGGAACGAGTTCGGCACCTGGATGGCGCCCAGTGGATTCTGAGGTGAATGTATGGATGAACGAAGGGTAAGACTGGATCACATCGGAATCGCCGTCGAGAGCCTTGAGAAAGGAGAGGTGTTCTGGAGGCTGTTGGGCCTGAATCCATCTGGGGAAGATGAGTTAAACATTGAACAGGGAGTTAACATCCGATTCTTGGAATCCACCACTCAATCCGAACCACCGCGCCTTGAATTGTTGGAACCAACGGGTTCGGACACCCCTGTGGGTCGCTTCATAGACAGGAGGGGAGTTGGTGTCCAGCAGTTGGCGTTTGAAGTCGACGACCTTTCTGGATTGTTAGATGAACTCAAGGCTGCAGGAGTCACGTTGATTGGGGGTGAGCCAAGGGGTGGCGCTGCCGGCTCTCGAATAGCATTCGTCCATCCGAAGAGTACTGGAGGGGTACTCGTTGAATTGCTCGAAAAACCCCGTTGAGCTGAATTCTACCTCGATATTCTGCGGGAAAGCGTCATAGAGGGTCCGTCGGTCGCACGGCCGTTCACATGCGCAGTTCTATCGATAGGCTCACCAGTCTAGCACACTTGGACTCCAACAGTCTGAGCGAGGAGATATCCTTCCTCGAGAACTCTCTCGACCAGTTACTCCACACGCAGCGAATCAGCAACGATGCGTATCTCGCTGCCGGGGCAGTACAGGGAGGCTTAGCAATGCTTGGAGACATGATTGATATTGGCATCTCACGAGGCGAAGTTCAGGAACAACTGCGACAACTGCTCGATAGGGCAGTTCGCGTAAACGAATCACATCCGGGATTGGATGAAGCAATAGAGGAGCGCCGAGTGTGAACGGCCGATGGGCGCACCACTTCTATCAGTGCGCGGGGTCACCAAGTCCTTCGGAGAGGTCCACGCGCTGCAGGAAGTGTCGCTAGAGTTCAGCCGCGGGGACATAGTGGGACTGGTCGGTAGCAACGGGGCTGGAAAGACCACTTTGCTCAGATTGTTGTGCGGACTGTACCACCCGACTACCGGTGAGGTCGTCCATCACGGGACCGACGGATCTGAACATGCTGTTGATTCAGTTCGGCAGAATCTAGGTGTAGTACCTGAATCAACCGGGCTCTACCATCGCCTGACTGCTTGGGAGAACATCCGTTATCATTCACGGCTTTCCGGGGTTGATGATTCGCAAGCATGGAACCGCACAGTCCGTCTTGCACGTGCACTGGACATCGAGGATGCATTGCATCGATCCACTCGTGGGTTCAGCAAGGGGATGCGTCAGAAAACCGCCTTGTTACGTGCACTCGCACATGATCCGGATCTGTTGCTGTTAGACGAACCGACTGCCGGACTAGATGTCACCAGTGCCCGCAAGGTACGGGGTTTGGTGCAGATGCTGCAACAGGACGGAAGGACTGTGATTTACAGCACCCATCATCTGGCTGAAGCCGAGCAGGTGTGCGACAGAATAATTGTCATTCACAACGGAACTGTTCGTTCCGATGGAAGCCCATCAGACCTGATGTTGAATACTGGTACCGATTCATTGGAGGAGGCATATGTTGCACTGACTCTTGATGCCAGCCGAGAGGTCTCAGATGCAGAGGTGTATGGCTGGTTCCAACGTAAATGGATTGCACTGCTGTCCCGATTCTCTACTGGAGAACAGCTTGAAATCAAGGGGGTGGGAGAAGATGAGTGAACCCAAGCGCTGGCCCGGTAGGGTGGCACTGGTTGTCGCCAAGAAGGAACTTCTAGACCTGGTTCGAGACTGGCGCACGCTTGTCGCGCTCGTGCTGGTTCCGCTGATTCTCCTCCCGCTGTTGTTCATCGCATTGCCACTGTTCCTCGAAGGGGAGATTGAGGAACTCGATTCAATTCAACTCAATGTGGTCGTGCAACTTGTTGAAGGGGATGACTTCCCTGAATCCTTGGACACTCGGCTACAGCAGGTGAATATCTCCATTCTGTTCGAACCTCTCGAGCCAGGGCAGGGGAATCTCTCGGAACCTCGAGGGGATGAGGAACGATTGCGACTCGCTGTGCGTAACGGATCCATCCATGCCATTCTCAGATTGGAGGAGAGTGTTACGAACAGCACTGAATCATGGAACTACGCAATCTTACATGATTCGACGAGTGAACTCTCTCGTGAAGCACGTGGTCGGTTACTCGATTCCGTCTCCGAGTGGGAGGAGGATATCATGGAGGATAATCTCGCTGAGGTGGGATTGACGACAGATGAGGCGACGAACCCGGTCAGATGGGATGGAGATTTCTCAGCCGCTGATGTCTCTACCGCCGCTGAATCCGCTGGGTTGGTGCTGTCTATGCTTATCCCACTGCTCATCGCCGTCTGGAGTGCTTCGGCCGCCATGCAGCCATCAATCGACCTGACTGCTGGAGAACGGGAGCGAGGGACGATGGAATCGTTGTTGTGCACCGCTGCTACTCGAGTGGAATTACTGTTCGGTAAATGGTTGGCTGTCGCCATCGTCGGTGCAGGAGCGGTCCTGCTGCAGATTGCAATATTCCTGGCTGCATTCTCATTCATCCTGCCTGCTGGATACTTCGGAATTCCTGAGTTGGATGCTGTCTCGATCCTATCATTGGTCCTCTCCGTCATCTTGTTCGCCACGTCAGTGGTAGCTATCGAACTGGCGCTAGCAGTCCGTGCGCGCTCGGTCAAGGAGGCGGGCACTACTCTGGCTCCGCTACTGATGGCATTCATCGCACCAGCGCTGTTCGCCCAGTTCGTCAATCTCGAAGGCATTGAACTGTGGTGGTTCGCCGCCCCGGTCTTCAACGTCTGCTTGGCCATGCGTGAGGCGCTGCTCGGAGTATACGACCCCGTACATATCGCGATTTGGTCCTCAACCAGCGTGATTTACGCCATTCTAGCCGTGGGCTGGGCTTCGAAGCAGTTCAACCGAGAGGATCTGGTTGAATCAATCAACTGAATATTCCCTCAATATTCGCAGAGTAATACTTGAATAGTACACCCCCTTGGGGTGTTCAATGCCGAAAATCAGTCTAGATATGCCGGGCGAACTGCTTGAGGACCTGAAGTTGCATGTCGGCGATGAGCGGAAGTTCATCTCGCTCGCTGATGCAATCAGAACAGCCTGCCGCAAGATGCTCGACCATCTGGACGAGATAGATACTCGCCATGGTCGAATCGAACGGGAGAGTGAATGAGTTGGCTGTCGAGCGTGAAGCGGCTGAGGCTGCGGTCGACACCATTGTGCGCTACATCGAAGGGGTCAACGGGCGACTGCGGGAAGGATTGGCGGATACCCCCTCCCGAGTCATCTCCTCATATGACGAGATATTCTCAGGATACACTCAGGATGTCGCGAAGACATTGAATTCAACATTCAACGCCGAGGGGTACGATGGAATCGTCCTACTCAGGGACATCGAATTCCATTCTACCTGCGAACACCACCTGCAGACGTTCAGCGGACGTGCTCACGTAGCCTACATCCCTGTTGAGAGGATTGTCGGCATCTCGAAACTGGCTCGGCTCGTCGACATTCACGCTCGTCGGCTGCAAAATCAGGAGCGCATCACTCGACAGGTCGCTGATGCGCTGGTCGAACATCTCTCACCCCTCGGTTGTGCGGTAATCATCGAAGCGGGACACGGGTGCATGCGCTGCCGTGGCGTACAGAAGTCTCACGCGGTGATGACAACGAGCGCCATGCGCGGTGTATTCTTCGACAAGCCAGAAGCTCGCTCAGAATTGATGCAACTCATCCACTCTAAGCCACTGGATGGGTGATCTGATGGATGATACCGTTGAATTGCAGGCGTTGCCCGTCGTGCAGATAATCGACGATGCGGTCATGCCCCCCAAGCGGGCTAAGGGCGTCGATGACCTCGATTCGGTTTACCCGATAGTGGAGATTTTCCATTCTGTTCAGGGCGAGGGGTACCATGCTGGAACACCTTCGATATTCATTCGCTTCGGAGGGTGCAATCTAGCCTGCCCATGGTGTGACACAGAGTTTGACAAGTGGACAAACATGACTCTGACGGAGATTATTGAGTACATGCAACCGCTTCCGTGCAAGCGAATAGTACTCACTGGCGGCGAGCCGGGGTTGCAGGATCTGGAATGTCTTGGGAGAGTACTGAAACCACTGGGATACTCGCTTGCCATTGAAACAAATGGCACAATTATCCTCCCCGAAGGTGTGCTTGATTGGGTATGTGTGTCTCCCAAGGACCAGGAATACCCTAACGTAGCCATTCGACAGAACACGGGGGATGAGTTGAAGGCTGTGTGGCTGGGACAGGACCTCACATTGTATGACGAGTTGAAACGGGGATTTCAGCACCTCTTCCTGCAGCCTTGCTATGACGAATCCAAGGATGTCAAGTGGAACGGCCAGAACTTCCGTCAGACGTTCGATATCGTGCGCGCCAACCCGGAGTGGCGCCTTTCGATACAGACGCACAAATGGATGGGGGTCGATTGATGGCACGCGATATCTCTGTCATGGCCCTCTCAGGTGGGATGGATTCCACCGCGCTGCTGATGCGTTTGCTAGCTGACGGGAGTCAGGTGCATGCTATCTCGTTCGACTACGGACAGAAGCATGCAGTAGAGTTACAGCGAGCGCGGGCGAACATACGCTACCTCACTGAAAGGGGGTATGAAGTGCATCATCAGGTGATTGATCTCACCTCGGCGATGTCATCATTCCATTCCGCACTGACCAATGATGCTGTGGAGATTCCCACCGGTCACTATGAGGAGGAACAGATGAAACTGACTGTGGTACCCAACAGAAACTCCATCTTCGCTTCGATTCTCTACGGCCACGCACTCTCACTCGCTCTGCGGGACAGGGTCAATGTGAGCATCGCTCTTGGTGTTCACTCGGGAGACCACGCCATCTATCCCGACTGTCGACCTGATTTCTACTCCGCCCTCGCTCATGCTTTCGAGCTGGGAAACTGGGATTCTGAATTCGTCACATTCAATCTACCATGGATTGACGGGCACAAGGAGACTATACTTCGGGATGCTGAGTTAGCAATCGAACACCTGGGTCTCGACTTCGACACGGTGTTCGCCAACACAAACACCTCCTACAATCCAGATGACCAAGGTCGCTCAGCTGGAACATCGGGTGCCGATGTGGAGCGAATCCTTGCCTTCCACGCTCTCGGAAGGGCCGACCCAGTAGCCTACGTGAAACCGTGGGAAGAGGTGCTTGCAGACGCACTGGCAATTGAGAAAGAACACAAGGGGGTGCGCGCTTGAGTACCAGTATCCGTCGTTGGGTGGAAACCGACACTGGGCATCGAGTTCCTAATCACAAAAGCAAGTGCATGCACCTGCACGGCCACCGATACCGTTGGGAGGCGGAAGTTGAAGGTGACGTAGTGACTGAAGCAGGGGTGTCGGATGAGGGTATGCTGATGGATTTCTCAGACGTTTCTCGTATCCTCACTGAACATGTCCATGATGTGGTAGACCATGCTTTCGTGGTGTATGAGGACGATTCTGTCGCACGCGCTGCGATAGCGCAAATGGAAGATGGGCACCGCACTGTGGTTGTTCCATTCATCCCAACCGCTGAGAATCTAGCCAAGTGGGCATTCGAGCAAGTTGAACCGCACATTCGATCTGTGTATGGAAATCGACTCAGGCTCGCTGCCTTCCACGTTCGTGAGACGCCGAAGAGTTGTGCATGCTGGCGTCCTGAATAGAATCAGCATTGTGGATTATTCTTCTTCTCCGAGTGCCTTCAGAGCATCTCTAGACTGAATCAGGACACCAAGCAGACGATGTGCCTCGTCATCCAAGGGCATACCGCGCATGATGGTGCGCTTCAATGTCTCAGCCACCCCCTGACGCTTGCCCTCATCAACACTAATCGACTCTGAGAGTTCGTCGCACACCTCGTGCAGCATCCTGCGCAACTCGGGGTCAAGCAGCCTCAGTGGTTCGACAGTGCGCGGCAGACCCTTCTGCTGACCGATTTCGGTCGCCAGCAATTGCTTGTGTAATTCGTAGAGAATCAGAGTCACTGCATGACTCAGATTGAGAATTGGATATCCCTCCCAGGTGGGTAGCGTGACTAGGAAATCGCAGCGTTGCAGCTCTTCTGTCAGCAATCCAACGCCTTCACGTCCGAACAACAGTGCCACCTTTCCCTGCACCTCCTCTAACCTCTGTGACAATTCATCGGGCAATACGAAATGACGGAACACTACCTTCGACCCAGTCTCCCGTTTACCGCTGGTTCCGACTACCAACGAGATGTCTTCCATACATTCATCCCAGGTGGAATGAACAACGGCCTGCTCGAGCACATTACGGGCGTGCTTGGCACGCGCCCACGCCTCATCCTCGATGTTGAAATCAGCAGCGGAGATAACCCGAAGTTCAGCGAATCCGAAATTCAGCATGGATCGGGCGACGGCCCCGACGTTTCCTTGAATCTCGGGCTCTACAAGCACGACTATGATCTGAGCGGCTCGCTGTGGCAGCGGGATGTCTAGACGATCCCCCATCACTCGCACCTCATTCATCGGGGGGTATCCATGATTCTAGAGCCGCGCGATCTGCGTGTTGATAGATGAACAGTATCCATCCACCTGCCTCGGATTCACGGTCAGGGAGAGGAATACTGCGCTTGCTCACTCCGATATCACCCAGATGTTCGAACAACGCCTGCATCACCTCCTGCTCAGGATGACGGGCGCACGCAGGTTCATGCTCCCAATCCCACACGAGCGGTGTTGACACGGGGCCAACCATCCATTCAGTCGGTGCGACGTTGTACGTATGTCGTGATGTATCCGGCAATCCAGTTGCGTAGTCGCTTGTTGAGCAGCCGGCCCTCTTCATCGCGCAAGTCTGTCAATTCCTCTACGAGTGTCTTGTTCGTATCGAAATTGTCAGTGAACTGATCGGGGAACTCCTCTACTAGGCGAATTGCGCGGATTTTTATGAATGATGGCCTGATGTTTCCCATGTTACTCAACCTCCTGCATACTTGTCCCCATCCAACTTCACTTCAATCGGAAATCCTTCCTCGCGGGTGACAATGATGTGAATTCTGCGCGGGGGTTTCTGAATACCACGACTCCAGATGGTATGATTGACTGCCTCCTCAATCCAGATATCCTCATCATCCTGCACCTTCATGTGCCGTGATACAAACTTCCTGACCTCTGAGATTGCACGCGATGCACGCTTGGTACGCGATACAGCCCATGCCGCACGTAGTGGGACTGTGTAGTGGCGAGTCCCGTGAAACAACTTGCTTTCTGCCATATCTGTTCACCTCTGCAGTTTACTACGTCTCCAAGTGTGTCGCTTGGGGTGAGTGGTGGTGTTTCGAGCGGTCTTGAGCATCACCCAAACAGGAACGCGACGGTTTGTCTTTGTCACCTTCATCAGTCGCTTCTTCTTCGCTGACGGTTTGTGTCGTGCCATCTCAATCACCTCATAGTCTACGTATCGAAGTCTCTCTTCGATTATCCGATAATCCAGACAATATGCGCTTCAGCATCTCATCGTCAACGGGTATTGCAATTTTTTCCTCACCCGCTAACACAGCCAGATGCTGCTTGACTGTAAATGCGAGTTCCGGATATGCGAGTTCCACGCGTGCAAGTCGCTGGCGGGCATCTGGGGTCAGGATGGTTCGCATCAACTCAGAGAGCTGTTCCGCCTCCTGCTGGGACTCCACTTGCTGCTCCTCTGCCTCCACTTGCGCTTCCGCCTGCTGCTGCATCTGATTGACGAGCTCCTGCTTCCGCGCATCGCGCAGATGAGCCAGTTCATCATCGGTTGACATGCTCGTAATCACCTCAATCCCCCGCCTCAGTACTTCTCCAAGCCTGCGTACAATTCATCCGCCTGCGGTCTGACGGCAGCGGCAATCTCGTCGAGTAGTTTGTGACCTTCGTTGGTCAAGTTGCGCCCCAGTGTCACTGTTCCAGGCACATTCGTTTGCATTTTGACCAATCCCGCTTGTTCGAGTTGTTGCAGTACGCTGCGAATGATGTGGCGGCTTCCAGCTCGGGCGCGGTCGGGATTCGAGCCGCGGTCACGCGAGCCGCCGTAGGCCTGAGAGAGATGGTTTACTCCGACCGGACCCTGAAGGCCGATCTTCCGTAGCAGTGCAGCTGCGCGAACCTCCCACCAATCAGCGTGTTCAGGCGGGCGCTCACGGTGGACTCCTGTCTTGACGTGGTCTGCCCATTCTGGCCTACTGACAGCCCCTGCCGCCGACAAGTGCGCGGCAAGAGCAGGGATGAGCAGGTCGGCGGGTACGTCGTGGAACGTGGTCATATCATGCACCGAGCGACGCTGGCGACCCACACTCCGTATTTAACGCTGATGCGCCCCCTATGGGGGCGCTTGATAAGTTGGTAATTTGGTAATGCCAAATCATCCATTCCACGGGTCGACGAGCATAGATTGAAGCAGATTCCAGCGGTCGAACAACCGATGCAGAAGTCAGTGGCGCGCAACCCGAACATGTTGCGCACCCTCATCGGCCTGGGATTGACTCTCATCCTTGTGTTGGGATACGCTGTCTACTCAGCCAGTCTCGATTCCGAATATTACCTCTACACAACGAGCAATGAGGAAGTGGACATCCAACTAGAACTAGAGGACCCAGGGGATGGTACATTAGTGTACTCAACGGAGATTTCAGGCGCGTTCACATGGGTCAATTTCAGTGTCGATGGGCTTCCCGCTGATGGGGAATTTGAGGCAACCTCTGGTGGGCAGCAATGGTGGAGCCACCCCGCGTTGGTAGATGAGGATGCGACCATGTTCAACTGTCTGGCTCCAGATGATGACTTTGAGATTGTCAACAACTGTGACCAAGCATTCACTCACACGGCGGTTCCAGATGAACAGGGTCAGACCCTGCTGCGTGGACTGCTCGACGACGAACTCCCGCTATCCGGCACTGGATCGCTGCGTGCAGTGAATGAGTCGGTGGCACGGGATGATGTCGAGCAATTGAT
>CAXEUS010000187.1:0-11429 GCA_963999385.1 uncultured Candidatus Poseidoniales archaeon
CCTCAAAACCGACGACAAATTCGCTCGTGTGTTCAGCAAAATAGGAAAATGGCGCGACTCAGATATGGTGCCGGTAACTGAACTACCATACGGAAATGTGGAGATTGGCCATGTGTTCGACGCCTTTCTCTCGCAATCCTTGGACGACTGTGTCAGCGGGGACTGGAGAACCGGTGAGCGAGTTGAATTCAATGCCGAAGAACTGGGAATCACCATCGGAGGAACACCTGACCTGATGTTCCGCGATATTCCGGTAGAGACGAAGACGGTCACCTTCCTGCCTCACGAAGGCGACCAGAAACAGAGAAAGATATTCCAATACAAATGGCACGGAAACTACCTACCGCAGGTTGCAATGTATCTCGAGGGGGCTGACCGAGAATGGATGCTCCTCATGCTGGTGTCTCGCCAGAGTGGGGTGTTCACCATGCTACCGATTACGGGTGTCAAGATGAAGACACTGCGCCAGCGCTGGAGTAAACTGCTCAAGGATGACGAACTGGCTGGACAGGTCGACGCCTACCGAGATGACATTGAGTCCGAGGAATGACTACTACGTCCGGTAATCACTCCCGTCGGACTAGCCTGAACTGTTGGAAATCCAATCGCGCATGGTGCAGGACTGGCATACCTCCTTGCTGCTCACCTCTCCGCACCGCTGGCATTTCTGCATTTTTTCTTCCGCCCACGATTCAGATAACGTCTCTCCGTCATTCGCGGCAATCTGTAATTCTCTCATTGCCTCCATCGAGTGCAGAAGTCCGTGCCGCGCGCCCGGTGTCTCAGACTCCATGGTGGCGACCAGAGCACGGCTTCGCTGACGGAAAGCTCCGGGGGCATACGGACAGTCTCCGTGATAGAAATCAAGTCCCGCTTCGAGGGCGTGGGCGTGGATCTCCTGCTCTGGAATCCATCGCAGTGGAACGATTCTCGGTACCAGTCCATCGATTGGATCCCATGTGTGTGGTGCCAACCTGATGGTGCGATTGACGTCTCCCTTCTGCAGGTTCATCAGAATCGACTGCGCCATGTCATCGAGATTGTGGCCGAGTGCCATCCAGTCGGCACCGACACGTTCGGCGAGCGCGTTGAGACCCTGACGCCGGAACACGCCACAGTAGGAACATGGCATCATCCCCTTCGCCTCGGGGGTGTTCTCCTCGATGGTAGGCATGCGTACGACCACTTCGTCCATGCGTTCGAATCCTAGTTCTGGGTAACTGATATGCTCCAGTCTGACACCGAACCGCTCCGCCAACCTCTCTGCGCATTCTAGGGAGGGGGCGCGGTAGCCATCGATGCCCTCGTCGACGCAGCCGGCGATGATCTCGACATCACGTCTCGGACCTAGCAACTCAACTATCATCTCCAGCAAGACGCTGGAGTCTTTTCCTCCTGAGATACCGACCAAGATACGCTTCTGCTCACCGGTATCCCTGATGGCGTCCTTTGGCAACTTGACCTGCTCTCTGAGAGCCTTTGAAACACGCTTGCGAATCGAGGTGCGCAGGTGGATAGCGCACAGATGGATTCCACTGTAGTTCTGGTGTACGATTGCAGGCTTGGCACAACGGGTGCAAGTCTCAACCTCAAGTCCGCTCATCGAGATAGCGAGGGGCGAAGTTGACTTGAAGGGAACTAGAGGGGCAGCACGCTACAAGATATCAATTGAATTTCACAATATGCAATTGAACAATACTATTACATCAATACCAACGAATTCACCCCTCAAAGGTCTGTCCAAAGCGATATTTCAGCCACCGAAAATACTCGATAATTGCCTAATTCTCCGATTTCCCAGTTGGCGAATTGAAACTGATTCACAAATCGGCCCCTGAAGGGCCGACCTCCCCAAATCTCTTGAAGGGGCTCGCAGCCTCGATGGCCTTCAAGGGAGACAAATGCTCCGTAGATTGCTCGCAAGCTTCCGCCGGGTTCCCGGTGTGGTCGGGGCGATAGTGGTCGACGACCAATGGACCGTCACCGCCACCGCACTCGAGATGGAGCAGGATGAGACTCTGACGGCTTGGTCAGATGTACTCAGAGAGAGTGAACGCCTGGTGGGCGAGATCGAACTGGGGGGTATCGAGCAACTGTGGATGGAATGTGGACAAGGGCACATCGTGCTCGCTCCTCTCGCCGGTGGCCATTCGATGCTCGTGCTCAGCGATTCGGCTTCCAACATCGGTCGACTACGCCATGAAGTGCGTGCCAGAACCCCTGTGATTGATGATATGTTGAGGTGAATGAATGTTTGAAATGCCAGTTGGAGAAACAGTTGAGGAAGGAATCGATCTGAGTGTCAGCCAGGGGTCATTCCCCTTTGACTTCGGCTGCATATCTTATTCCAGACCAAGAGCGCGCTCCGCCTGTGGCCATCGGTTGATCTGTGCCGGTGCAGCAGTGGGTGCCTTGTGTGAGGAACAGAAGGGCAAGCGCCGCTTCGTCGCCGGGAATACTGCTGAGGCTCTGTTGGCTGAAATGGAAGCCGGGAAAGGACTGAAGGCCACTGGAACGATTTGGACTCGTGGACAGTTCGAATCGGTTGCCCGCAATCTGATTGAAGCGTTCAGTGATACAACTGCCCTAGGGACGCTGCTTCCAACGCCAAGAATCGAGGGGCACATCCCGACACGTGACCTTTCGCTACTCATCGAGAGACTGGAGTCATCCGATGTTAGTCGCGGTGCGGCGGGGGTCGAGGACGGTATGCTGGTACACTCAGCGGGTGAGCTCCCGATGGACAGCGTGGCGTTCGCTGCACTCGTGCAGACACATCTCGAGGCTCTGGTTGCGCTCGGTAGTGAGATGGACATGTCTCGTCCGTTGTCAACTTCAATCGCCCTGCCAGATGGATCTCTGCTGATTGCACCTGCAGGTGATTCCGCTATCGCTGTCTGGACCGATTCGGAAGCCGACCACACCGCCATGTTGGCCAACGCCGCAGCCCTGCTCAGAACTCCAACATCTGTCGAAGCCCTCGTCGAAGAAGGTGAACCGCTTCCAAAGGGTGTCATCGTCAAGGAGTCGAAGGGGGGCGTCGACCAACTCATCTCTCTCTTGCGAACCGCTGCTGATGAGCACACCACCGGTTATGTCGAATCAATACCAATCGATGGAGAGTCAATCGCATTCACTCTGATCAGTGGGGTTCCGGTTGGGGTTCGCGGCAGTGGTGTGAACTCCGTTGAGGTGGCCGTGATGAGTGCCACCAACGCTGGCAACACGCTGCGTCTGCATCGGCTCGACCGAGTTATGCAGTTGGTGCTCCGCGCATCCACCGTAGCTGATTGGACCCTGTCAGGCTTCGCCGACCAAGTTGCTTCCTGTCGCACCCGCAGCGAGAACCGGCTTGAATTGCTGAAAGGTCGTCTCGACGCTCTGTTCGGTTTCGAACTTGGTATGGAGGGAATGCTCTCGGACCGTTCTGACTGGAAATTGGTGGAGGACTCTGATGCGCCCGCGGAACTTCCGGGGACTACTAGAGCGCAACTACTGGGACCGGCGCTAGGCGAACTACGCATGCAGATTGAGCGCCTTGAAGGCGAAGTCACACGTACTGAGCAGGAGAAGAAACGGGCAGATTCACGAACTCAGGCCACCATTGTCGAGCGTGACGAATTGAAAATTGAGATTTCCGCCACACGCGAACTTCTAGAGGAAGGACGCGATGTGCGAACAGAACTATCGAACCGTCTCGACGAGTCGCAACTACGCATACGAGAGGAGCAGGCGAACTCAGAAGAGCAGGGCGCGCGGGCCGAACGGCTTGCTCGTCGCGTTGCTGAACTCGAGCACCAGATCACCGACCGAGCCGAAGAACTGGCGAGTGCCTTGGGTGAAATGGACTCCCGGAAGCAACTGCTTGAAGCGCTAGAAGGATTGCTTACCGAGGAGGCGCGCGCCAAGTCCGAACTCGAAGCAGCCGAAGCACAACTGGTTGCGGTTCGTCGCAATCTCGACGACGACGAGCGGATGCAGCGGGTGCTGAACGAGCAGGTGTCAGCACAGCGTGAACGCCACCGTAAGGCAGAGGCGGAAATCAATGAACTCGAGCGCCAGCGAGAGTCGAGACAAGCGGAACTCGACCAAGCGGAAAGCGAGATGCACACCTGCCGCAGACTCCTGGAAGAGGAGCGGATGCGCACTGCCGAGATGGATCGCAAGCACACTCTGATGCAAACCGAACTGCGTGAACTGATGAGCGAAAGACGCCAACTGATGCGCGAGCTCGGCGATCTCGATTCCCGACGTGGCAATGCCGAGGCTGAACTGGGAGCGCTAATCGAGCAGGCACAGGATTTGGAGGACGCTCACGAACTGGCTCTCGTGGATATTGCAGAGGCGGACAAGATTCGCGCACGCTTGGCTTCCGAGCCATTGGCACAGGCGCTGCTCGGTGATGAGAGCGGTCTGGCACAGCTAGAACCGGTGCTCGATAGGATGACCGCAGCACACAGCCGCGGCTACAGCGTTGCCATGCTCGACCGAGCTGTGGAACGTGGATTGCAAGTCATCCAGTACACCGTCGATGAGGTTGCTCAGACTCCCCGCTATCTGCTATCCACTGAGGTGATGGATCTGCTCCAACGCCAAGCACCTGAGACTGCTGACACCGTGCGCGGCCTGACCCGATGGTCAGTGCAGAACAGGTTGGAGAACCGACTAGCTGAGACAGTAGCCCACGTCGTACTCGATCTTGAGAATCTGCTCGATGAGTACGAGGAATCTGTCACCATGTTGATGCAACTGCGTGAAGTGCTGCGCCAGATGCTCGATCTAGGTCTGCCCACAGATGAAATCGCTCCGCTTGAGGCGGTATCGCACATGCCAGAGGCGTTGCCACAGATTTCACGCGAGGTTCGCCGGTTGCTCCGCCAGACTCTGGACGCTATCTATCTCGAGGCTGACCAACGGGACAGAGGTGAAGCAGCCGGGCTCGACGACACCGTAGAGGTGCTGGAGCAACTGATGCAGAGGCTCGATACCAGCGGCCTGACCGGTGAAACTCCTACAGGCTCTCTGTGGACCTTCCAGAGTAGTGGTATGTTACCATTCGAGAAGCATGTACTGACCGCGGTGGAGCGCCCGGATATCAACAAAGCAGCCATCGCGCAGATGAATCCTGTTGAGGCTGATGACGAGGGGTCTGCCGAGGCGACACCCACACAGGTGGATGCGAGTGACACGAGTCAGACATGGGAGCCGATTGCCGAACCCACCGACCAAGATGGCATCGATCTCACCAGTCGGGTGACAGCTGGTCTTGCACCCGCTGAAGTTGTGGGTGACCCAGGGGAACTCGACGACATCAGCAAACTTGAGCAGGAACTTGCCCACCTCGATGCCGCCGCCTCCAAACGGACGGACACCATCGATGGAGTTCCACCACCTGCCGACCCAGAAGCACGTGACTCACTCACCTCCCTTGAGGACGAACTCTCCGACCTCGACATCTGAGAGGCAGACGCATGACCGATGATGTCGCCGGTGGAGAAAATCCGCTCCCTGGAGTGGACATATCGCCGACGTCTCGCTATCCTATCTGGGTGGAACGTCTGTTCACTGTCGGCTTGCTGGTCATCGCCTTTCTTCTGATTCCTGACGCGCTTGACCAACTGGAAGGTCTGAACCGTGCCATCAAACTCCCGCTGGTCTACTGCGGCCTGCCAATCGCTGCAATCGTGGCGGCTCGGTTGCTACAAATTATCCTGCACAAGACTTGGAAGAATCTGAAGGCGTGAGAAAATTCTCAATCGCGACTCAGGTTCAATTTCGGGATGTAGGACTCCATGAATCCAGTGATTCGCTGCCATGGGACAACGAAGCGTAACCCGGCGACGAAGATGAGGAAAAGCATCCCAGAGATGACCTTCCCATAGGTAAGGCGCAGTTCTAGTGACTCCTGCACCTGTCCGCTCCACTGTGAGCCTCCGAACAAACTCACCAGATCAAGCAGCAGGTCGTCGAACTTCAGCGCCAGCATCGTGCACAAAGCGACGGTGAAGAAAATTCCGACCGTGTGCACCAGATGACCGTTGAGCATGTTGTCGAATTGGTTGACGTACTCCGGGTCCTTCTTGCACGACTCAGGTAGACGGAAGGCGTACTCGAGATGGCGAATGCCGGCGAATCCAGATTCCGAATAGATGAGCATCAACAACGCCATCAACAGCAACGGCCAGATGTCCGGGGAAACGAGACCACCCAACTCGGTGGCGCTCCCTATCTGCGATGCTAGCGGTGACAGGCCGATGTCGAAGTAGACCATGACGCTCTCGAATGACAACAACGCGTAGAGTCCAAGATAGACGAGCACCGTGCCCAATGACCAACCAATCATTCTACGAGATAAGCCCCAGATACCCATCAGTCCTGTCCACACTGGTACGAAGTAGATAGCGAGCAGGAATACTTGGGAATATACCGTCAACGGATACACGAGCGTTACCGCATGGTTGCGATCGGGAACTACTGAGAACGGCCAGTAAAGGTCCCAGTGGGATAGCATACCCCAGAACCATCCAAGCAGCATACGGCCAGCGAGGAAGAGAATCAATCCGATGAGGACACCGAGGTAGACCTGACGTCGGAGCTGCGGGGTCTGGAAGTTGAGGAACACCCATCCAGCGGCAATCAGTCCGCACAACAGCAACGGAACATAGTAGCGGCCAGGTCCTTCGTTACCCACACCGGTGAGGAAGTCTGGCAGCGGAAGATTCCAGTCAGAATCACCCGATTCTCCGCGCATCATATTCTCAAACCCTTGCAGCGTGAGCGTGTGGTCCAGCGCGGGGCACCAGAGCGAGTCACCGGAATCATCCACATGCTGAGGTGAGCACGAACCGAAAGTATCCCCCATCTGCAGGTAGAGCCAGAGTAGTGCGAGTGTGGCAATCAACTGTACGGCAACCACCTGCCACTGTTTGCGCAGAACCTTCAGGTGCAGCGTTCGCGCCCCACCTTCTTCGGTAAGGTCCTCCTGGGGTGCCACATCTTCCGCCATATGTTCATCTCCTCAGGACAGTTTCACCTGCAGTAACGCTTGGGACAGTTCAACATCCGGCATCCAATCAATCACCCTCGCTCCGAATCCTGCCAACGCAGTCAGCCGATTCTGTCGTTCGAGTTTCATCACCTCATAGGACATCCTCGGAACTCGGCTAACGAGTCGCTCGTAGTCGGTGCTTGAAGGCGATAGCACAATCACCTCGTGGTTGCGTCCGGAAAGGTCCCGTACTGCGTGTGGAACCGTGCCATCACCCTCGAGAGAACTGATGATGAAAACCGGGCTGCCGCGGCTGAAGCGCGAACTAAGCGCGTTGGTCACAGCCTGCAACGGCATGTTGCCCTTGGGAGCAACGCCGGCCAACGAACTGAGGATCTTGAAGTACTGTTTGTCACCACCGTCGGCTGGCAGGTAGGATAGCCTGTCATCGTAGACTGCAAGAGCGACTGAATCACGTCTCTGAATGAAATATGAAGCCAGTGATGCAGCGGCTACGGTACCCATCTCGAGCGGATTCTTGAGAACGGTGCCAATGCGTGATACATCTCTACTGTCCAGAAGAATGAACACATCTGTGACCGCATCACGGCATTTCTCGTTGACCATCAGATCACCGGTGCGAGCGAATGCCTTCCAGTTGATGTTCTTGAACGGGTCACCGGGGACGTACTCTCGCAGCGAGTAGAATTCGGAACCTGGGCCCGGAGTACGAAGCGTCATTGCACCCGTGTACATCTTGGGGGTGCGGCTGCGAACCATCGCCTCCTCGACATCTCTGACTTGAGGGAAGACAATCAGATCTGAGCGATGGTCAACGAACATCTCGGTAGCATACAGATTGAACGTGTTACGATAGCGCAGAGAGATTGGCCCAAGCGAGAAGTGTCCTCGTAGTGGACAGCGCAGCACATAGCGAATGCGAGCTGTCTGTCCTGGCCCGAGGTTGATGCGCATGTAGTTCAAGCCCGAGCGGAGCTTCATCTCATGCGGAACGTTGTCGAATACTTCGAGCAACTGTGTCCGACGACGAGCATTGTTGGTGATTGCCAGTTCGACGTAGAGGTCGTCTCCCTTGTACAGGTTGTCTGCAGACAGCGTACGCACAATCTCAAGTTCTCCGTGGCCGGTTACCCAACTGTTGATCGCCAGGAAGGAGATGAATGCGATTCCGATGACCATCAACTGGAAGTTGGACATCATCATGCCAATCAGCACCAGTGAGACTCCCGAGGTCATCATCAGTGCTGCCTTACGCGTCCACATATCTGCTCACCCCGTTATTTCCTGCCCCACATCTTGATGCGTTTGACCACCGCAACCAACTGTTCCAATGAGTAGTTACGATCCTCGAACACGAATTTCACCAACACAGGGTCATTGATCATCCCCTGCAGTTCACGCGCCGGAAGAGCGTCGAACTCCTCTCTGGTCAGGGTGTTCAGATTGCGCACCCGGGAAAGCAACACTTGCTTGATCTTGTTCGCTCTGCTGTAGTACCCATATCTGCGAGCATCGCCGAATCCGTAGTAGATGATGCTGAACACATGGCGCCATGGTTCGGGGTCGGTCTTGCGGATGATGACCGCCTCGAAGGCGACGAACAGTGACAGGAACAGGATGAGCATAGCCATCCAATCACTGGTGAAGTAGACTAGCACGTAGTAGAGCAGGTTGTACGCCTCGCCAGCCATCGACGACTGTTGGTGCCGGCTCTCATCGAAGATGACCTGCGCGTCCTCCGCTGCTTCAAGCGAATTATTGCCAGTGAGCAGCGCCTCGGCGATGGCATCGAGAGCCCACATTCGGTTGTCATTTTCGGATATCTCAGTCTGCTGGGTACCATATTTCTGATTGTAGTCATAGACAGAGTTCATCAGCAGGCTGCCATCGGCCACGAAGTGCGCCTTGCCGGTGTGCGGATCGTCGCACAGTGACGACAAGCAGAACTTGATGTAGACAGCAAACGGACCCTGTAGGTCACCCTCGAACCCACTTCCAGCAGGTCCGACGGTCAGATCTCCGTCGTCGTTGATGTCGAGATAGGAATCTGTGGAGGACATCCCTAGACCGTAGCGATTCTTCTCGTAATCCTCGGCGGCATCAGGGTCGAACGCGGATGGAGAATTCAGTAGGAGATTGAAACTCGGCGATAGGTCGTAGGGGTTGTTCGGATCACCTGTGATGCGGTGAGCGCACAGGCCAGCATCCTCGGGTGTAATTGCCATCAGTCCGGGAATCGCCGGGTTGGCCGGGTCGGGATCCAGACGGTCGATGTAGCCATCTTGGTCCAAATCAGAACCGCATGGATGCAACGGCCATTGTGTACGATTGTGCACTGGATCATACATGTAGCCGTCAGTCATGTTGATCCAGATGTAGTTGTAGTCGAGCGATTCCGACCAAGCACCAGCGTCGTAGAGCTTGTGTCCGCTGAACTGGATGTCAAAGGCTGAAGCAACCCCACTCGAATAGCCGAAGTCGTCCATCACGATGATTGTCCCTCCTTTAGCGACGAAGGCAGCGATTGCCTCAACCTCCGATGAGGTGTATCCGTCTGATTCTGTGAACTGGATGATGCTCGCATCTCCAGTGAAGCGTGGTAGACTGATGGTGTCCTTCTCAACCCCCGCTATGACGAACACAGTGCTCTCAGGATTCTCGATTTCGTTGAGCAGCAGGGGGCTGCTGACTAAACTGCGCGTCTCAATTCCCATCGCTCGTATATCATCCCGGAAGGCGGACATGTCATCCCAGTCCTCGTCATAGGCGGAGAGTTGCACCTGACCGGGGTTGACGTATGTCGAGAGCAGAGTAGCGACCAACAGGAAGAGTACGGAGTAGAAGGCTGCCATCGTGGCTCCGCGCTTGAAGCGACGGGAACGGAGATACGCTTCCACTTCTGCTCGGTTGAGTCGCACTACTATTCACCTGGACCATAGGTCCAGCGCGCAGACGACTACGCTTGACTTAAGACGGTTGTGCGGCACTGAACGGAACTTGAGTCATGCAAGTCATCCTAGAATCCATGTTACAGCAACGACGCGGATTACCGCTTGAGTATCACTTGAGCGGCGACCCGCTCGACCTCATCGACCGGTAACAACAGCAATCCACCCTCGAACGACCAAGGCAACTTGTCAGGGTCAAGGTCACCTTCAAGGTCGACCAACAGGGTAAGCACATCGCCAGAGAGCAACTCAATCACCAAATCTGCTACATCTCCCAACCTGTCACCGCGGGCATCGAGTACGGCCATCCCGACCAGTTCCCTGCCAAACGTGGCTGTCATTGAAGCACCCTTTGTGCGCTGAAGCCCATGAACCCAGCGTCGTCCCGCACCGCATCACACAGATTCGATTCCGGAAAGTGAGTCCTTCTGGCGCTTGACGCTTTCGAGGCCACTAGTGAGTGACTGCTCCATCTTGGAGTAGTACTCGAGCATCTCTGGAGTGACTGTTGGTCGAACCCGACCGATAGCCTCACTAAAGTGCGCCTTAGTAATCGTCTTCTTTCCGGCGCGCATAGTTGTCAGAGCCGCTTCTCGACAAACTGCCTCGATATCAGCTCCGGTGAACCCGTCCATGCGCTTGGCGAAATCCTGGACTTTGAACTTGCCCAGTGGCATGTCGCGAGTGTGAATCGTCAATATCTCCTTACGACTCATCTCGTCGGGCGGTGGAATGTGCAACACACGCTCGAATCGGCCCGAACGCAATAGTGCTCGATCAATCATCTCTGGCCTGTTGGTGGCGGCCACGACGATGACGTTCTCCAGACCCTCGACACCATCGAGGCTGGTGAGCAACTGGTCAACCATACGATTGGTCACCTCGGCACCACCTCCATCCGGGTTGGCGTTACGGTGACCAGCGACGCTCTCGAACTCATCTAGGAAGATGATGCTTGGACTTGCCTGTTTGGCCTTCTTGAACACCTCGCGAATCGCCTTCTCCGACTCGCCGACCCACTTGGAAATCAACTCCGGACCCTTGACGGTGATGAAGTTCGCCTTCGCCTCGTGAGCGATTGCCTTGGCGATGAGCGTCTTACCGGTTCCAGGTGCCCCGAACAGCAGAATGCCCCGGGGAGCCGTGATTCCGAAGTGCTCGAACATCTCTGGTCGGGTGAGTGGCCACTCGATGCTCTCCTTGAGTCGCTCCTTGACTTCTTCGAGTCCGCCAACGTCCTCCCATCCTTTCTCGGGAACTTCGATGTAAATCTCGCGCAGGGCTGAGGGTTCGATTTCACGCATAGCGAGTCTGAAATCTTCCATCGTGACCTCCATCTTCTCCAATACCTCTGGAGAGACTTCCTCAGCCTCCAAATCTATCTCGGGCAGATACCGCCTGAGGGCTTTCATCGCACCTTCACGAACAAGTGCCGAAATATCGGCACCGACGAAACCGTAACTGTTCTCGAG
>CAXEUS010000188.1:0-4493 GCA_963999385.1 uncultured Candidatus Poseidoniales archaeon
AGAAACCCCTGGACACATCACCGTGGTTGACCGGGACCAGGCCGTTCTGGACGGACTCTCAGAACAACAATTGGACAGCACAAGAACGCTGGTGTGCGCAGATGCATTGGAGCACGTACGCACAACTGACCTGTCACAATATTATCTAATCCTCAACATGCTCCCAGGGAGAATCGGAGGGAAGCTTCGAGAACAACTCATCAGCAGTGGGACATGTGTGGTGGACATCGCGTTCGCCGAGGACATACCCTCTGAGTGGCATGAGGTAGCCAGTGCTGCCGGAACCACCTTTGTGCACGATGTCGGAATCGCCCCGGGGTTGTCTAACATGCTGATTGCTGCTGCCTCGAATGAGATGGGGCCGCTCTCCAAGGCTGCCATACGAGTGGGGGGCAACCCCACTGAGCCAGATGATGACTGGTCATACATGGCCCCGTTCTCACCCACTGATGTGCTCGAAGAATACACTCGCCCCGCGCGCGTCTTCCGAGACGGACGAGTGGTAACGATGCCAGCGCTATCTGACCGGCACCTGTTCGATGTAGCGGGGCGCGGAGAGATGGAGGCGTTTCGCACCGATGGATTGCGCAGCCTGCTCGAATCCGGACTTGCCGACCAGATGGACGAATTCACCGTGAGATGGCCCGGTCACATTGACCGCTATCTACGGGATATCGAATCAGGTGAACTCGATGAGAAAAATCTCCTCGAAGAGTGGAGTTGGGACCCTGCGCGCGAGGATTTCACCTGGATGGATGTCATCACCGAATCGCGCGCCGGAGATAGCGCCCGCTGGGTGTTCGATGTGGGGGTAGTA
Organism: uncultured Candidatus Poseidoniales archaeon; assembly: GCA_963999385.1. Taxonomy (GTDB): domain Archaea; phylum Thermoplasmatota; class Poseidoniia; order Poseidoniales; family Thalassarchaeaceae; genus JAKUTA01. The sequence goes on from CAXEUS010000188.1 coordinate 818, forward strand.
CACGGTTGTTCATCGATGACCACAGCCACCGGCACGGTGACTCTGTTCGTGGCGCGCGCTCTGCTGGACGACTCAATTCACATGGACGCGGGAGTCTACGCCCCAGAGAATCTACCAGAGGGATTTCTTCAGTTGGTGACGGCTGCCTTCGAACAGTCGAGTCCTGGCGCTCTTATTCGAGTGGAGTGAGTCACTCCTCCTCAGACGGGATATCCAAGCCATCAAGTGAAGAGAGAACCTGTTGCAGGTTCCGGTCACGACGGACAGTCCAGATGATGGCGGCGGGGGTCGCAAGTGCCACGAACAGGGCGATCATCGGGAGCCACCACGTGTTCTGAGCAATCTCCCTTGGCTCGACCAGCCATGTGAAGCGCATGGGCGTGTCATCCCAGCGGCGGCTGGCGTCGAACAGGTCGTCCACATGATGACCGGCAACCGTGATTATCTCATCATGGTCGTTGAACCACTGAGGATGGCTGGAAAGGAGTACTTGGGGAGCAGCCCCTTCGAAATGAAGGGTGACCGTGGAATCCGGCTTGAGAGTGAGCAGTAGTAATGTTCCATTCATCCTCCATCCTTCCTTGAGGTGTCGGTCATCGGCAGTCAATTCGGTCATGTTCACACCACCTTTCTCGATGTTCAGCACAACGGAGTCACCCATCGCGAGACCAAGAGTATACGGTATTGACCAGCGGACCTGCGAAAGGGGATGTGTCAACGAGTCGGCTACGATAGGCGCTTGGGTCAGCAAAGCAGTGTTTCCCTCTGTCTCCCACTGTAGACTGGGTTGATGTCGTTCGTAGGAAGCAACCTCTCCCCAGGTTGCGAACCAGGCGTCGCTGCTCTCAATCGCTTCGACGAGGTCCCAATCTGGCCGAACAGAGTTTAGGTTCACCCGAGGAATCCAGTAGAGATTCACCACGAATGCCTGCGAATCCAATGCCTCCTCGAATTGAGCCGTAGAGCCGATGCTCTTCTCCAGCGAGCCACCGTTACGCCCCAAGACGATTAGGTGTTCATGACCCGACAACACCTGGTCTCCGACGATGATGAATCCCTGTTCCACCAATGCATTCCCAGTTGCCTGGTCAAGAGAATCGCCCTGCAGACCGAAGGATAGGGGTTGTGCACCCCACTGCGAAGCCACCGTGCGCGAAGTCAGGTAGTCCTTGCATTCCTGAATTGCCGAGTGGTCCTGCTGGGTGTCCTTCCCTGGAATTCCATGACAACCGAATTCGTCACCTGCCGCCAACCGTTCCGGTCCAATGACCTCGGAGAGAAAGAGATCCTCCTCCCATTCTCCAGCCACTGGGGCTGTCAGAGGAGTGAGCAACAGCAGAAACAGAGCTACAGCGACCACTCTGCGCGCGCGCATGAACTGGCCAGATGCTGGGCGGTCATCAAAGGAGCGGGTCATTCGTGGTCTGGGAACAATGCTCAAGGTGGTGACGGGGAGACCAGAGGTGATGACATCGCTCAGTCCAGCAGCCGTGACTCAATTCACAGAACTGTGCACCATCAAACCTGCTGGAATCCCGATTCCCAAGACCCCTGCTTACACAGGAATGCTCACCATATTGCCACCAATCCTCAGCACCATCTGCCGATTTCGTGTCGAAGGAATCGAGCGGATTCCATCTACAGGGCCGATGATTCTCGCTGGCAACCACATGTCGCATATCGATCCTGTGATCAAGATATTCAGTGCCCGGCGCAAAGCCTACTACCTCGCTAAGGAAGGGCACTTCGCTAAGTTCGGCGTCAAGCAGTTCATGCACGCAGTGGGCCAGATTGAGACTGACCGCGCCCATGGAGGAGGTGGAGCAGTGGCCAGAGCAGCCGACGTGTTACTGAGTGGGAACGTACTGGGCATCTTCCCTGAAGGGACCCGCTCACGCAACAAGCAGGCTCCATACCTGCAACGCGGTAAGACTGGCGTGGCGCGGCTGGCGGCTGCCTTCCCCGACGTCCCAGTGGTGTGTGCCGGAATCGCCGGCAGCCACGAGTTCCTCTCACCCGGAGAAGCCCCGCTGCCGCGCATCTGGCGGCCGGTGACAGTGAGATTCGGTTCACCTACCACCTGGGCGGAATGGAGCGTACATCCCGAAGGTGGCTCCATGGACGACAGTGAGGTCGAGCGGCTCGCCGCGCTGCCGGATGAACAGCAGCGGAAGGAGATTGGCGCCCTCTACCGAAAATTCACAGACCAGACCATCGCGACCTTGCGCGCGCTCGGCGCACCTTGAGCTCGATTCAGAGGAGTTCTCAGCCGCTTTGTTCTTAGTGCTCCGCTCCACTCAGTGGAGACGGCGTCAGCGATGGACCAGTATCTGCAACTCATCCGCACCGTCCTCGCCGAGGGCATCGAGCGTGATGACCGCACCGGAACAGGCACATTGTCGGTGTTCGGTCACCAGATGCGATTCGACCTACGCGACCGCTTCCCTGCTGTAACCACCAAGAAGCTGCATTGGCCGAGCATCATACACGAACTGCTCTGGTTCATCTCCGGAGAGACGAACGTTAGCTACCTGCAGGATAACGGAGTACGCATCTGGAACGAGTGGGCAGACGAGGACGGAGAATTAGGCCCAGTCTACGGTAAACAGTGGCGCAGATGGGAGGGCAACGACGGAGAGGTAATCGACCAGTTCCAGCGGGTGGTGGAACTCCTGCGAAATCAGCCATACAGTCGGCGAATCGTCGTATCAGCGTGGAACGTCGGAGAACTCGATGAGATGGCGCTGCAACCATGTCATGCGCTGTTCCAGTTCCATGTGAGCAATGGGGAGTTATCGTGCCAGTTGTACCAGCGCTCGGCGGATGTCTTTCTCGGAGTCCCGTTCAACATCTCATGTTATTCGATGCTGACGTGCATGATGGCTCAGGTGACTGGACTGAGGCCGGGTGAGTTCATCCACACCATCGGGGATGCGCATCTCTATCGCAACCACCTCGACCAGGCGCGACAACAGGTCGGCCGCCCTCCTCTGGAACCTCCTCTGCTCCGACTCAACCCCGACTGTCGAGAGATAGACGACTTCGGATACGATGATATCAAGATCGAGGAATACGTGCATCACGAGCACATCAAGGCACCCATATCTGTGTGAGGCTGACAAGATGAAATTAGGCATGATAGTTGCAATGGACCTCGACGGGGTCATCGGCCGAGACAGTGACCTGCCGTGGCACCTGCCGGCGGACTTGAGACACTTCAAGGACACGACCATGGGTTGCCCGATGATTATGGGTCGCAGAACATACGACGCCATCGGCAGGCCATTGCCGGGAAGAACGAGCGTCGTGCTCACGCGAGATGACGAATGGTACGTGCCCGGTATCAGGATTGTTCACAGCATCGAGGACGCGTTGGATATCGCGGGAATCGAAGCGGGCGTCGACGGTTGGGCGTGGGTCATCGGCGGCGGAGCGATCTACGCGGCATTACTGCCGCACTGTGAGCAACTGCTCGTCACACACGTCGAAGCGCGCGTCGAGGGCGACACCTGGTTCCCGTACATCGACTGGGACCAATGGGTCGAGGTAGGTCGAGAGGAGCATCCTGTCAATGAGAAGAACACAATCGCCAGTGCGGTCGCCACCTACGAGCGTGCTTGAGCAGAGGGTAGTCACTACGTCAGCCCTCAGTGCAACGTGCGAAAATCACTGTTTA